>CAZPYG010000105.1:0-17094 GCA_964590465.1 uncultured bacterium
AAACTGTTTCCCCCACTGGAAAGGTTCGTTCTTCCTGGGTGAAGGCAAAAAATCCGACCGTAGACCCCCGAATATTCAGGCGCACCTTGCCGCGACTGTGGGCATCAAAGGGAATTTCTACCGTGCCCATTTGCCCCGTCAACTCTTCAGGACGGGTGAGACTGTTCACCTGATTACTGCTTAGGGAGTGCAGGACTGTCGCCGCCGCCACCCCACACAGCAGTCCCATGGCGATGGCGATTAAAGCGGTTAACCCAGGGGCTAAATCAGGCTGAATCAGGGTAATCAGAAGCCCTGTCAAGCCAAAAAAGCATAGACCAAAGGTCCAGAACCTGAGACTCAGGAAAGGGAGCCATGGTCTGCGCCCCCGACGAGCTGAGGCAGGTCGCCTGCCGTGGGTCCCTAGGTCAATATCATCCAGTTCCGAGTCGGCTTCGGCATCGACTTCGACATCAAAATCCGTCGCGAAGTCCGCACCATCTAACCCGCCAACGGCGGAGAGCACAACAAAAGTGCCTCCTATCACCAGGCAAAGGGTATAAAGCAGAATCATGGGGGGCCCTGCGTCATGGGTTTACCGAATCCGCCCAAAGCAAGTTTTTCCAATGACAGGATACCCACCCTGGTTCGGGAGACGCTCGTTTTCTTCATGCTCCTTAATTCGGGGCGGCAGGGAGGAGGGAGGAGGACTGTACCGGTGCGCTAGGGGGGAATGAAGGGTTAATCCCCCGGGGAGGGAAATTTCTGGTCCAGGGATCGGGCCTGTTGCAGGGCGACTTTGGCGTCTGCCCGCTGCTGATAGGGCTGTAACTGTTGGGTTGATAACCCGGAAAGAATGCTGAGATGCTCTGGTTCCATGCCTTTCATTAACATTTCCACGCACCAGGTTTGCTTGGCCTGGCCGGGATTGGTGGTGGCAGAAGGGCGCAGATTTTCCACCCAGGTTTGCCAGTGACGGTGAACCGCTTCGACGGTCAGTGGCTTCCCCTGGTCATCGATAAATAACCAGGGACTATTGTCCTTGCGGCTTTTCAGCCATTTCGTCAGGGGGTTACTGGTGTAGGAGCCGTAGCGTTGACCCAGAATCCACTGGTTGACAGGAACCTGGCGTTGGCCCACCTGCAGGGTGTGCTGAAACTTATCGCTGAGGTGGTGCGATCGCATTAATCCCATGACTTCTTCCGGCTCAAGCCCCGCCCCAAACAGCCCATAAGCTAACCCATAGTCCTGAACCCCTGTTTCCTTAGCCTGGCGCAAAATTTGGTGCACCCAGGGTTCCGGCAAGTCCTGCACTGAGGGGGTAGGTTGGGCGGTATCCTCGCCATTGGGATGCTCCTGCTGTCTAGCTTTGACATTGGGCAGTAGCAAGTCTACCAGTCCGGTCAAAAAGTCTTCACGATTTGTCCACAGGTGATGATTTTCGCTGGTAGATTCGACGACCACATACCCCACCAGCAATGCCCCCAAAAACCCCGCCAGTCGGGCTGGCGGCAGAGTCCCCGGGGGCAGGGTTTGTCCCAGGTATTGGGCCACGTAGCTGCTGGCTTCGTCCAACCGCTGCCCCAGGGCCTGACGATTTTCTGCAGGATATTGGCCCGCCTCGCCAATCAGCGATCGCACAAAGGCCGGTGCCCGCTCCAACGCATGCAAGCACTCGCTTGCATACGCCTTCAGGGTTTGAGCGGTATCCTCCCCGGGAGGGGTTTCCTGCATCAGGGCTTCTCCCAGTTCCCGAAAGGTGGGGGTCGTCTGAATCACCGCTAGCAGCAGCCCGTACTTGTTGCCAAAATTGCGAAACAGCGTAACCTCGTTTACTTCTGCCAGGCTGGCAATCTGGCGGGTTGTGGTGTGGCTTACCCCCTGGGCTAAAAACAGTGTTTGTGCAGCCTTGATGAGTCGTTCTCGAGAAGACAATGGTGCCATAACCTGAAAAATGCAAGTAGTGCTTGCAGACAAGTAAAAGATATTGTTAACCTATAACAGTGCAAGTACTGCTTGCTTTACCATAGCAGGTAGTTATCGCTATCTTATTTTTTGCGTGATTTATGGCTTCGACTTCGACTTTCGCCAAACCTCAGCCCCCATCTACGATTGACTGGGGTAATGTGATTTTTTTTGCAGGTTTCCATGGGGTTGCTTTGCTGGCTCCCTGGTTCTTTTCCTGGTCGGCGCTGGGGGTGGCGCTGGTCTTACACTGGATGACGGGCAGCATTGGGATCTGTTTGACTTACCACCGACTGCTCAGTCACCGCAGCTTTAAAGTGCCCCAGTGGTTGGAATACGGTTTAGTCACCATCGGTGCCCTGGCCATGCAGGGTGGGCCGGTATTCTGGGTGGGCGGTCACCGTCAGCACCACGCCTTCACTGAAGATACCGAGAAAGATCCCTATTCCTCTAAGCGAGGGTTTTGGTGGAGTCATTTGATCTGGATGTTAAAGCCAGAGTTTCATACCTTTGATACTAACCATTACCAAAAATATGCCCCTGACCTGGCCCGTAAAGCCTATTACCGCTGGTTAGATCGATACTTTCTACTGTTGCAAGTGCCACTTGCATTGATGCTCTACCTGTTGGGCGGGTGGTCCTTTGTCATCTATGGCGTCTTTTTAAGGGCCGTGCTGCTGTGGCATTCAACCTGGTTCGTTAATTCTGCTACCCACTGCTGGGGGTACCGCACCTTTTCCGCCCAAGACAACGCCCGTAACCTCTGGTGGGTCTCCCTGGTGACCTACGGCGAAGGCTGGCACAATAACCACCACACGTTCCCCCGCTCTGCCCAAACCGGATGGTACTGGTGGGAAATTGACGTTACCTGGTACACCATTCGCCTCCTGGAGGCCCTGGGGCTCGCCACTAAAGTCAAAACTATCCCCGTGTCCAAGACCTGAGATCGGGGGCGAAAACAACGGCGTTTTCGCTCCCCCGGTGGACTTCGGTTTAAGAAGGCCCCCAATCCCCAGCGCTGGGGGTTGGGGGCCTTCGAAGTTAGGGTTTCCGCCAGGTGGGCGCTGAGCAGACTGCGGCTCTAGAATCCTAAATATTATCGATCTGAGACTTCAGCTCTTCCAGTTCGGCGTCTACTTCAGCGTCTTGGGGCGTCTCAGGAGCTGCCTGCCCGGGCGGTAACTGTTCCTGTTCAGCAGTGGGACCCAGCATTTGTTGCTTCATCGCCGCCAGTTCCAGATCCACATCGCCCCCGGATTCCAGAGCCGCAAACTGGCTTTCCAGGTCAGATCCGGCCAATTCTGCCGCCGCCTGGGACTGGGCTTCCATCTGCAGCACTTTTTCTTCCATGCGCTCGAAGGCGGCCATGGAGCTGCTGGTGTTCAGGCTGCTGGTGGTCTGCTGGAGCTGCTCGTTGGCTTTGGCGGCGCTGGCTCGGGCCTTGAGCATGTCTTTCTTGGTTTTGGCTTCAGACAGCTTGCTTTCCAGGCCAATCAGGTTGCGCTTGAGCTGTTCGACGGTGGTGCTCTGGCCATCGAGCTGGTTCTTCAGGGCATTCGCGGTTTCGGCCTGGGATTTTTTACGCATCAGGGCCTGGCGGGCCAGTTCTTCATCGCCTTTTTGCAGGGCCAGCTGAGCCCGCTGCTGCCAGGTATTGGCCTCTGACTGGGACCGTTCGTACTGCTGCTGGACCCGCTTCTGGGTTGCGATCGCCCCGGCCACCGCCTGACGCATTTGCACCAGGTCTTCCTGCATGTCGATAATTGCCTGGTCGAGAATCTTGGCCGGATCTTCAGCCGAACTTACCGCTGCATTCAGGTTGGACCGAATAACTCGGCTAACTCGATCAAATAAGCCCATGATGACGCTTGTTCCTTACTCGGTAGTGAATCTACTGCCTATGCCAAGTTTACAAAAAATCAAAGCTGACCCTGACCAAAGCACAGGTCTTTTGCTTCAGTCTTAGCATAATTTGGCAAAAGTCTTGTCGTTAGTCGGCCCAAGGAAAGCTTGAACAGCCCATGACGGCGACGATCGGGCGGCTGCGTGAGGTTAATCCCCTGGACCAGGCCGCCGCTAGGGGGAGTATCCTGAATCGAGAGCTTCCACAGCCATCAACCCCGCAAACACAGCCCCTGGCAGTGAAGCTTTATATCATTAGGGATGGGGTAAGGATTCGTCCTTAAGAGCTCCTGAGCCAGCCTGGAGACTGATTAAATGTAAGACAATCTCTACCCAGAGGCAAATAGCCCCTCTCAGAGGCGGATAGCCCGAATTTGCATGGTTAGCTTATGTTAAAAGACCGTTTCAATAACAGTGCCGCTCCTCGACCTTTGGCCGATCTGCAGGTTTCGAGGCGGGCTCAGGTCAGGGCTTTCCAGGGCATGGCGGGGTGGGGCATGACGTCTCAGCCATCTCTGCGGGGGAAGTCCTGCCGCGGTATTCTGTGGTGGGGCAAAACGGTTTTTTGGGGCGGGGTCTTGGCCCTGGTGGCCCACCTTCCTGTAGAAGCGGCGGAAAAACTGAATTTTCAGTATGGCCTGATCCAACGCTCCCTGAGGGTATCATCCCTGGAACACTTCGCCGAAACGGGCACCGCGGCCGAAGACCTGGCCTTTTATTTTGACCTGATCGGGACTACCGAAGCCGAGAAAGAAACCTTTCGGCAGGCACTACGCACCTCGGCGGAAGTTGATCCCATTCTGGTCAGCCGTTTCCTTTACAGCGGTTTTGGGGAAGAAATCCTGGCAGGTCTGGGGGATGTTGTAAAAACCCCAGCGGGTCTAAACGGCCAGCGGTCGCTGCGCTCGGCCTTAATTTTGGCTGCCACCGAACCGGAGGGGTTGACCCTCCTGAATTTCTTTAGGGAGTTGCCCACAGACTTGACCGTGGATCTGGCCCGGGTCCGGGAAGTACAGCGGGTGATCGATCGGATTGTGCAGGGCACCCTCTCCACCATTGTTCAAATGAAAGAGCTGTCTTCGGAAGAAGCCGCTGCTAACCCTGACATTGACTATTCCGAACTTCCTGATTTGACCGAGCCGGGTTCCTACGAAGTGCGGCAATATCGCCTGAACTTGAACGACCCCAGCCGCAATCGGCAATTTTATGCGGATATTTATCGTCCTCAGACCCTGCCTGCGGGGGATATTCCCGTCGTTGTTTACTCCCACGGATTGGGAGATTCACCGGCGGCCTATGGACTCCAGGGGGAACACCTGGCTTCCTACGGGTTTGTGGTGGCGATACCTCAACATCCCGGCAGCGATGCTTCCCAGCGGCAGGCGTTTGAGGCTGGCCTGAGCGACAGTATTTATCTGATCAGCGATTTTGTCGATCGTCCTGCGGACGTCTCCTACGTGCTGGATCACCTGGAGGTTCTCAACGCCACCGACTTTGACGGTCGCCTGGCCCTGGATCGGGTGGGTATGGGAGGCCATTCCTTTGGGGGCTATACTGCCCTGGCCCTGGCTGGGGCGACCTTAGACTTTGATTATCTGGCCGAGCAATGTAGCCGACCGCTCCGGTATCTCAATGTGTCCCTACTGCTTCAGTGCGACGCCCTGGAGCTTCCCCGCCAGGATTATGACTTTCGCGACCCCCGGATTGTCTCCGTTGCCGTTAAAAACCCGGTCAACAGCAGCGTTTTTGGCCCCAGGGGCTTAGACAACATCACCATTCCGGTGGCCGTGGCCGCAGGCAGCCATGACCCGGCAACCCCGGCGGTGTTTGAACAGTTCATCACCTTTCCCTGGTTTGAGAACGCCAGTCCCCGGTATCTGGTGCTGATGGAAGGGCAGGCCCATGTGGACATTTCCGCCCTGGACGTGGGGGTATCCCAAACCATCGACTCCATTCAGGGGCTGAATCTGGCCCCTTCCGCACAGCTCGACCAATACACCAAAGCCTTTAACCTGGCTTTTTATGAAACCTATACTGCCCGTAAGCCGGAATACCAAATTTATCTGCGGGCCAGCTATGCTGACTACCTGAGCCAGGGTCAGGAATTCAAAATCTATCTCATCAGCGAGGACTCAGGGAGCCAACTGCTGATTCCCCTGGAAAATAATCCGCTGTTGCCTGCTCCTATCCGTCCTGGTCAGTCCTAAAACTCAGCAGCCATCCGTCGGAAACCAGATCACCGGTATGCCATCGTCATCCTGCCAGCGCATCCAGCCCTCTTCGGTGGTGGAACCGGGTAAACCCTGACACCCACTGGCGGGCTGCGTCACCCGGACCCGGATCCAATCTTCCTGAATTTCCAGGGGTTCGATCAGGCTGTTCGGCCCCACCAGGGACTGCAGCCTGGAAGAGGATGTGGGCTCTGGCCGCAGGGGTTGGGATGCCCCATGCTTACGAAACTCCACCCGCCCGGTCTGGCTCATCCAGTCTGACCAGGTTTCTACGGTCATGGCGTTCGGCCCCAGGTCTAGCTGGGAGAGATGAGACCAGGCCGTACCCGCGGGAGTGTACTGAAAGCGAAACCAGCCGTCATCTCGCACTTCCATCACCGGGAAAGTGTAGAGACCCCGCTGGGGCTGCACCATCTTAAATGTGGCATCTCGACCGATGGCGATGGGGTCGTACCCGTTGGGAATCAGCCACCCGTTCACCATCCATCCCCAATGTTCACCGCCGGGGCCAACGTAAATGGGTAAGGCGACTCCCCCCAGCCATTTGCCATTCATAATCGGGCTGGTGTCCCCGTTCCCACGGTCCAGGGAAGTCAGGTTTTGGGGGCGTAGATGGCCGATACCAATATCATCATCCGGGCCAGGATTTAGTCCGATAATGCCCCTGGGATTGGGATCAATAATGTCTGGCAGGGCCTCGGGTAAAGCCGGAACGGCAGGCTCTCCCACGGGGGGAGTATTTTGTTTGAAAGGGCTCCACAACTCTGGGCGCTGCTTGGAAACGGGAGCCATGGCCATGGCTACTTCCAGCCCGTGGTCTACCGTTATCCTCTCCAGTTCCTCCGTTGCGAATCCGGTGCCTGGGGTACCGCTGACCCAGAGGCTAGCGGCTAGGGGAATCGCCCTCAGGGCATTCCGTTTACTCCAACGATGCAGTTTCACCATGATAATTTGAACGTTCAGATTAAAAAATACGTTGATTAAGGTTGACTATCCCATCTGACCTGGGGGTCGGGACCATGATTTCCTAACATTTCTGACTATAACCATGAAATATCATGCGATCGCAACCGACTATGACGGTACCCTGGCCACGGACGGATGGGTCACCGCCGAAACCCTTCGGGCCTTAGGGCACTATCGTAACCACGGTGGGCAGCTGATTTTAGTCACCGGACGAGAGCTGGACGAACTTTTGCAGGTGTTTGCCCACACCCATTTGTTTGACAGCATTATGGCTGAGAATGGGGCTGTCTTACATCACCCCCAGACCGCGGTCACGACCCTACTGGCCGAACCATTTCCCCCAATTTTAGTCGAAACCCTAACCGAGGGAGGTGTCAACCCCATCAGCCGGGGAAGGGTGGTGGTGGCTACCTGGCAGCCCCACGGTGAAACTGTAGAGCAAACCATCAATACCTGTGGATTTAGGGCCGCCGTCGCCAATGCCCTACCAGCCCTGAAGGAGGCCGCCGATTGGATCAGCCCCTGGGGAAAGGGGCATCGGGTGCAAGAGTTAATTGAAAAATTGTTGAATAATTCGTAAACAGAATGGCTGCTCAAAAACTACTTTACATTCTGTTGTGCACCCCCATGGAGGCACCCAGGCCGCCCCCGCCGATACCAGGAATACGGCGGTATTCAAGACTCGAAAAGTGTTCAGACTTACCTCAATGGGCCTGTGAAGGCCAGCATCAAAGCCAATCCCGATGTCCCCCACTGGCCAGCTCGCCTGTTGGATGTTGACCCTTTCTTAACAGAAATCACCGCCGGTTTATCCCAGCTTTAAGAAATAGTTGGACAGCTACAAGACTGGCCCATTCCATCACTAAACAGACAGATTTATTTAGATAATTTGGCCATCGCGAGTGCTGGGAAAATTATCATGGGCCAAAGAAATTTATACCAAGCTGCCTTTGCCATTGCCCTGATGGTCGCCTACCTGTCGGGCTGCCAGGGGAAGGGAAACACCCGCACCACCACTTTTCGACCGTTGGTGACTCCCGTTGCGGCTGACTTGTCCCTGACTTACCAGATCGGGCAGTTCAACGGGAGTCAGGGGGGGGTATTAACTAACGTAGTTAACCGGGGGTCGGCCCTGCCCCTGAACCAGCAGCTGGTTAACGCCGTTGCAGCCAATGACTGGGAAACCGCCGAGCACCTGCTTACCCATGGGGCTGTTCCCGACGCTGGGGATTACGTCACCGGTTATGCCCTGCCCGTGGCTGCTGATAATAACAACCTGAGGGTGGTCAGCTTGCTGGTAGATCGGGGTGCGGATGTCAATATTTCTGGTCAGGATGGCGAAACTGCTTTAGCCAAAGCCATCAAGCAGGGCAACCTGGAGGTTGTGGAGTTTTTGCTGCGTAAAGGGGCCTATCCCAACCGGGGGGTTATGGGCCAACCTCCCCTGGTGCTGGCAATTCAGACCGGGCGTCCGGAAATGGTCGAGTTGTTGCTGAAGTACGGGGCTAATCCCAAACCCGAAGCCACCTCCCTGCTGGAGGCTACCACTGAAGCCCAGGAGTACGCCCAGGCGCAGTTTAAATCCATTAACCAGATGCTGGCAGAGGCAGGAGCAGAATAGCAGGAGCAACATAAACTGACCACAGCCGGGGCCGAGTAAACCGCCGTTTCGGGTTCTAAATTTTTGCGCTAGTATTAGCCGTACTCTGGTTGTTTGAGTCTGCCCCTGTGACTTCGCTCCCTTCTCGTCCTTCCGACCGACCCCCAAAGCCGACTTCCCATCGACGTACCCGGCGGCGTCCAGGCTCAATTCCGTTTACTCTGCTGGTTTTGCTCGGCATTGTCTGGCTGCTGCTGCGCTCCATTCCCAGTTCTTCCCTGAGGCAGATTCAGAAAACCGTCTGGGTCAGCCATCCCCAACCCCTGGTGATGGACGGCGGCGATCCCTACATCCGGGCCTTGATGCGCACCATCTCGGCGGCAGAGTCAAACACTAACGAGCCCTACCATGTCCTTTACGGGGGCACCGCCGTAGACAAGCTCAACCGCCATCCCGACATTTGCGTAGAAATTGTCGCTGGCCCCAATACTGGCGACTGCACCACCGCCGCCGGGCGTTACCAGTTTTTAACCGGCACCTGGGAAGAAAAGGCCGAAATATACCACCCCAAATCCCCTTCATGGTTTGGCGTTTGGGGCGAATACAGCTTTGACCCCGAATCCCAGGACCTGGTGGTGTACCACTGGCTAAAAGATAACGCTGCCTGGGATCTGGATATTGCCGCAACCCTGCGCCAGGGACAGCTGGATACAGTGCTGCGTCGGCTTTCCGGCACCTGGACCAGCCTGGGCTACGGCATTGAACCCAACAGCATGACCGCCAAACTGCCCCGCATTTACCAAAACCTGCTGGAAGAAGAGCTGGAACAGTCCCAGTCCAGTTCCCGCCGCTAATTCCCCCGCTACCCTATCCCCCCGCCTCAATCACCGGTCCCAATTAAGCCGCAACAGTATCCCTTGGCGACTGTCCCCCCTTTACGAGATAGTAAAGCTGTTCCATGCCTTGAGGCTCTCCATGTCGGCTAAACCTAAGATTATCGTTCTGGACGATGACCCCACCGGTTCTCAGACGGTTCACAGCTGCCTGTTACTGATGCAGTGGGATGTCGACACCCTGCGCCAGGGATTGCGGGATGAATCTCCCATCTTTTTTGTCCTGACTAACACCCGCGCCCGGAGTCCAGAAGCCGCCGAGCAGGTTACCCGGGAGGTGTGCCATAACCTGAAGCAGGCTATCAGCCAGGAGGGGATTGCAGATTTTCTGGTGGTCAGTCGGTCAGATTCTACCCTGCGGGGTCACTACCCCATTGAAACCGACGCCATCGCTGAAGAGCTGGGGGGCTTTGATGCCCACTTTCTGATCCCCGCCTTCTTTGAAGGGGGGCGCATCACCCGGGACAGCACCCACTACCTGATGGTGGATGGTAACCCTGTGCCCACCCATGAGACAGAGTTCGCGAAGGATTCGGTGTTTGGCTATAGCACCGCTTACCTGCCCGACTATGCAGAAGAAAAAACCAGAGGCCGAATTCGCTCCGGTGATGTAGAACGGTTTACCCTGTCCGACATTCGCGGCGGCTGTCTGGATCGGCTGATGGCCCTGCAGGACAACCTCTGCTGTGCCGTGGATGGCGAAACCCAGGCCGACCTGGACCAGTTTGCCCAGGACCTGCTTGCCGCGGCTTCCCAGGGCAAAAAGTTTCTCTTCCGCAGTGCCGCCAGCATCCTCACGGCCCTGGCTGCCCTGCCTCCCCAGCCGGTAGACGCCGATCATATGCGCACCTATGTGCGGGAAGGGAAGCCCGGCGTGGTGCTGGTGGGTTCCCATGTGCAAAAAACCACCCGTCAGCTCCAGGCCCTGCTGGCGGAACCCGATGTTGTCGGCATTGAAGTGGACGTGCGTCCCTTGCGGGATGAGGGTCCTCAGGCCCATGCAGGGTTACTGAGTTCCCTATTGAAGCAGGTGGAAGCGGCCCACCGCCAGGGTAAAACCCCCGCGGTCTATACCTCCCGCCAAGAGCTGACCTTCGACTCAGTCCAGGCACGCCTTGACTTCGGCGTGGAGGTGTCTTCCCTACTGATGGATATTGTCAAAGGGCTGCCCGACGACATCGGCTTTTTGATCAGCAAAGGGGGCATTACCTCCAACGACACCCTCAGCACCGGCCTGGCCCTGCGAACAGCGCGGCTGTTGGGGCAGATTTTGCCAGGGGTTTCCATGGTGCGCACGCCGGAGAACCATCCCCAGTTTTCCAATCTGCCGGTGGTGCTGTTCCCCGGCAACGTGGGGGATGACCAGGCCCTGGCGAAGGCCTACCAGCGGTTGGCAGGAAAGGGGTAGATCAGAGAGACCGCGATAGTGAACACAGCTGGTGGGCAGTGCCCAATCTACGGTAGATCAAGGCTTTCAGCGATTTGCCAGGGTAGAGTGTTTGAACATTAATTTCTAAACACGCCGCCACAATCATTGAGTCCCAGTGGGACAGACTAAACCGATTGATTAAATTTTTTGCCCGGTCCAGAACGTTCCAGGTAGGAAGTGCGGTATATCAAACCTGCTGAAGGTCGCGAACGTATTGGTAGGCTTGCGTTTTATCGTAACCAAGGGGTTCCAATTTGCGGCTGGCGGCTAAATACTCAGATGCGACTTGCCATAACAAAACGCTATTTGGGAAGACTGCACCCATAGCTCAACTTCTGTCCCTTCGGGTAGTTCAAAGGCGGTTTGAGGGACGAAAGCACCGTTACGGTAGATAGCTCGTAAAGATTGCGTCATGGTGTTTTCCCATGTGCCATCGGCTATCTTTAAGGATAGCCGATGGCACATGGGAGCCCTAAAATATCACTCGTCCTGGAACTCCCACCCCAAGTCGAAACCCTACTCCGCCAACGGGCCGAAGCTACTGGGCAAGATATTCAACACATTGCCGTTGCCGTCCTCCCCCTGGGCCTCAGTCTCAACGATGAAGACTTCTTTGCCGCCATCGAAGGCATTCAGCAGGGCCTCGATGACTTTGAACAAGGGCGCTTAAGAAAATGACAGCGGTTGAGTTTGAGGGGGAGAGGTTGGTGGTGGGTGAATATAATGGGGTGGTGGGCTATGACAATGCCAACCTTACGCTTCCCATTCATTAGGAATTTTTCGCCCGTTTGAGAACGCCTTGTTCATCTAGTGGGCTGGAGGGATGATGGGATAGGCACAATGGGGTCACTACTTTGATGGGAGGCGTGATTGATTCAGAGACAACATAAAACTGTCCTCTGCCTAGTTTGGCAATATCATCACCATCACTGCCTCGTTGCCTTAGTTGGTCTTGAACCACATTGATAGATGCTGGGGAATTAGCTCGTCCATAAAACTGAGTCGAGCAGTTTGCAATAATATTGTGGTCAATACTTTTGGGAGCCTGCGTAGCAAAAATCAAACCTAAACCATATTTTCTAGCTTGAGCTGCAAGACGATTAAGGCTTGATTTACAGGAAGTAGTTTGTTGAGACGGTAGAAAATCTTTGGCTTCATCAATGACTAACAGACCACGCAGAGGTTGACCTGCTGGAGCTGGATTCTTCTTGATCCAGGTGAATAAAGTCATCGCCAGCTGGTTTAAAAACTGTTGCTGTTGGGACAGTCCTGGTAGACCAATAAAATTGATAACTGACAGACGAGTAGCGTTTAATGAATCATCAATCCCAAACAAAACTGCTGGATCTAATGGTTCACCACTCTGTCTTAGAAGCGGATTATTAGCGATTTCAGCATTCAGAAGATCAGCCATTTCTTGAGCGCGTTTAGAAGCATTCGTAATGTTTCCTGCTCCCTCTTCGGGTAAATCATTAAGAAATTCAGCGAAACCCTCTAAGGTTCCGCCACCCATGTCAGCAAAATACTCTAAAGCATTTCTTAAAATGCCGCGTTTTACTCTGGCTGTTGCAGAGTTTCCAGGAGCGACTACGTTTTCCAGGCTATCTCGAGCCATATCAATCGCTTGATTCAGCTCATCAGCATTGCCCCGTAAAGCCTGGAAATCAGGAAGTGGATCGAGATTTAGAGGACGTCCTGCTGACCGACCTGGTGTCCACACCACAACTTCGGTCACTTGTTGATACTGCTCAGCCTTGGCTCGGTCTTGATCCGTCCAAACATCGGGAGGGGTAGGCCAGTGATCGCCCATTCGTGCCAAATCATTAGCTCCGTCGATCACAATGGCTGGAATGCCCTGTAAAGCAGCTTCTTCTATCAGCCGTCTGACGAGAACCGTTTTACCTGCGCCACTACCAGCCAGAACCACAACATGCTTGGTTAAAGCTTCTAAAGGGATAGTAATTTCATTACCTTGCTGCTGCTTACCAATCAAGCGCTTACCTACGGGTAAACCAGTCAAGGGAGTAGTTGCTTTTGGCACTGCTGGCTTCTCAGGAGTACCAACGGTAGGATTGCCTTGATTGCTGATTGGGGTTTCAGCAGAGCTGTCTGTCAGGTTAGTTTGATTTGAAACACCATTCTTAGGAAGGTCAGATTCTTCAGCGGGTGGGGAGTCTGGCTGAGCTGGGGTAGCTATAGCAACATCGCCAAACAGCCAGGAAACAGTGTCTTCCATAAATTTCAGCTGAGAAACCGGGCGACGCTGACGCAGCCATTCCTCGAAGTTGGGCAATTTCTGAGACTGGAGCTGATGTAAAGCCCCTAGCACACGCAAATCATCATCGTCGGGGTAGGCAAATAAGCCCCCTGCATCTACAACCTGCTGGGTTAGTTTTTGGGTAGCGTCTCCACTCGGCAGAGCGTGGGTACGGATAACCATTAATCGTCGGAAGCTGAGAGCGTGGTCAATACCAGATGTTGTCATTGCGGCTTTAAGTCTGGCTCTATAGGCTGCGTGGTGCGATCTCTGTAACGCTCGGAAGCAAAGGTGCTTTTCTCGATCCCCTTCGTCCCGGTAGATCAACCGAACCCGCGCATGAAGTTGAGATTGTGTCCTATCACCAGGAAAGCGATCTTCGAAGCGAACATCGACGTTGTCGGCGGTCGGATTCTCATGTACCAAACATGCACTAGCAGTCTTGAGCCACTGACCCAAAATATCGTCCTCATGGTCTTCCTCTACTGCCCTGTCGAGATTGACTTGTTGCTTGGCCCGACTAAATGCATCTTCAATCTCGGAAAAATTTTGCGGATCTTTAAAGGTCCCATCACCTTTATCGAAAGAGCGCAGTTCAGTAACTTTTCCTTGAGATACACAGTAGTCACGGTGCTGACTGCAACGCTGTAGAATTTGTCGAGGCACCTTCCCTTTTTGAACAGACGCAACAAAAAACTCAGGATGAAACGGCCATGTGGGATAGGGCGGGGAAAAATCAACGCTTTGATAGACTGGCTGCAAGCGTATTGCAACCAGCTCTTCAGCTACAGTACTATCAACAATTTCTGCCAACAGAATGTCGTCCACAAAACGATCTCTGACAGACTGCACAACTTCTCTAGCCAAAATTTCCCAGGTCACATCAAGACAGGAAACTAAAGTGAGTGTACGCGAGGTAATATCACGTAGGGCCATGAGGCCACCGCCGATACCTTCAATAATGGCTTTTGAGACGCGCTGCTCATTAGTTAGCTCTGTGTCTACAGCATTCTTAGCAATGTAATGATGTTGAGCCACTATGGCATCTAATTGATCAAGAGCCAGTACAGTTGGGCTTTGTAATCCCATGACCCAGGACAACCCTTCAACAAGATCACTGAGTTTCATTGAGGCCGATTGAAAGCCACAGGTAGCTTTTTCGTCGGCTTCTATCTCCATGCCTTGCAAATATGAATAGCCAATGCCGGAAATTGTAAAATCGTGGGAATTCAGAAAAATGAGTGCTCTGACAATGTCTTGAAAGCGTAATGCTGCCTTTCGATGCTGTCGAGCAATTGCGTTTAAGATCTGTTGATTGGCATTCTTTAGAGACTTAAGGTTCAAGCCAGCCATTTTCTCAGGGGAAACATTATGGCCTGTGAAAGCGACTAAAAACTTGATCAGCTGCTTGAGCTGAAATTGCGTTCTACCATCCTCATGATCTTCCTGTAAAGAGCTAACGTAGCCCTCTAGCACGGTTTCCCAGAAATTGCGAACATCAGTCATATCCACCAGAACAAAGAACATCTGGTGACTAATCGTTTGTCTCCGAATTACAGACAATAGATGTGTTTTTCCCGCTCCGGGTGGTCCCTGAATTACCAGTCCTAAAGGGGCATCTGCTTTTTGTACTTGTTTCAGATTCTCCATTCGCTCAAGAATGGTTTGACGCTCCTTGACATTGAGGTTGTCAATATCAAATGCTGAATCATGCCAGACACTCTTTACATGCCTAGTCCAGTCGAAATCAATTTGCTTAAGCGTTTCTAAAATATTTTCTGCCATAGTCATAAAAGGTTTGCTGCAGGCTACCTATTGCTTCATACGAACGAAATAACGCTTATCACCGTCTCCCATATCAATTGCTGCCGCCTCATCATCCGTGTTCAGCTCTTGTAAATCTTCGGCTCTTCTAAGGGAGATTTCACCTCGTGACTGCATGGCAAGTAAGGCCTGGTTTATTTGCTGCTTCGAGAATCCTAATAGCTGCTTTCGAAGCTCGTATAGACGCACTCGAAAGCCTGCTTCACCATCTGGAATGCTGTAATAAGCCTGACGAATTTTTTCAATTAGATCATCTGTAGATAAATCGCTGGCACCGGCATTACTTATATTTTTATGGGCAGATTCATCAACTGTGTCGGTAGCCTTAGAAGCAGTCATCATCTCTGCTAGAGGTATCTCATGAACATTGAGATAGAGCCCAATTTTGACTAGCAGCGCTTGCAGAACGGGGACCGCGTATTTCGACAGGGAAAGCTCTACACCAAAGTTGTTCTGAGCCCAATACCAAGCCTTGTCTTCTAAAACAATATGGGTTGCCCGACCGCGTTTTTCCAGTTTAATCAAGCCTGCCTCTACCATTGGATCTCGCTCCGCCGGGGACAAGTCAGGTTGGACCTTAGACATCATGGGTTCTTCTCCTGTAATCAGGAGATTCCAAAGTACTAAAGCTTGTTTCGGGGATAGCTCACTGCTCACAGCAATACCTCACTAATAAGGGGATTTTGAAGCCGACACTGTACGACGTTACGGATTTTCTCTACTGAAATTTCAACATCACTGACCACTTCATCGTGGGGCAGTCGTAACACAACGTAACCACTAATCAGCAACTCATAATCGCGATGGCGATCCCGACTGAAGGCAAACGTATTGCTATGGTAGCGATAGCCATCCACCTCAATCACAACCTGCCCATCTGCCCACAAGAGATCGACCAAGTAGGCGCTGTTGTTAACAGTTCGTACAGTTCGGTTGAACTGAAAGAGTGGCCCCAATTCAAAATCGGCAGCCAGTCGCTCTGCCAAAAGCTTTTCTCCTGGACTGAACGGATGCGGTCTACCACACACCGGCACCAGAATATGTTTGGCTTCTTCACTAGCAACACCTTTGGTGGTAGCCGTTGACTCAGCAGCAGCAGCAGCAGCAGCAGCGGCAGATAGTGAGACCGTTCCATAGAGGACCGAATCCAGCTCTGGTGCCTTAGTAACCTGCTCCGGAATCATCAAAGCGATCGGAGTTTGCGTTTTATCAGCCAACCACTGAACAGACTTAGCCAAACCCAATAGCTGGTGCTTTTCCGGAGTTAGATCAGCAACCACAACAAGGATAGTGACGTGATTGGGTTCGATTGCCAGTAGCAGTTGCGATAGCTGTAAAGCCCTCGAAAACTCAGGCAGAATAGGCGCTTTACGCGTCTGACAGGCACGCACAGCTTGCTTTAGCCAGGGTAGGCAAATATCCTGAGACTCCCTCTTCAAATCGAGGCATTTGAACTGATTGAGCAAAGTTACTTCGGCAGTAACTTCATCTTCACTTAAAAATGGCTCTTCTCGGCTGTACCATGCTGGCCAGACGCCATAGGCGGCCTCTGCCAAAGTTTGCAAGATATCCGTGATTAGCTGATCCGGCTGAGGTAATGTTTCCCATAACTGCACAACCAATCGGCAACTATCGACGCCTGCAAATTCGAGTTGACTCAAGGTATCCGGCACATGACTACACAGGAAGGTCTTGACTTCCCCTGGTGAAATCTTGGTTAGGTAGTTGTCTAGACTGTGTTCGAATTTAGACACGCAAGCTGCCAGTTACGGTAATACAAAGTACAAGGTTACTCCATTCTACAAAGCCAAATAGAACGCTACAGGAACATTTACGGAGGCTGAGTTAAAAAAAACGATGATATTGCTCAAAAGCGTCAATCATCTAGCCACCGCTAATTTCCATTAACTGCTCGCCTTTTCCAATACAGTTGAACTCCCCATCCACTTGACATATGACACTTCCATGGGGAATGGAATCTAGTAATTGTAGTGTGGGCAGTGCCTAGGCTGTTGATTTTAAGGGGGCTTGCCCGGTATAAGTTCATG
>CAZPYG010000106.1:0-16994 GCA_964590465.1 uncultured bacterium
CCATTGAGATTAACTCAGGTCCAGGCAATCCATTTGACCTATCCCCCAGGGCTCATCCGGTGCTGACTCTGGAACTAAGAGAGGCTGGACATCCTACCCATGATGCTTTGGAGCGGGTGCTTCAATTTTTGAAGGAGCAGCTGGCATAAGGCTCCACCCCTTGCTCGCCTAGGGGCAGGCTATCCAACAGACTCTAGGGCTGCGATCGCATAAGAACCCGTCTTTAGCCAGCGAATCTTTTCTATTAAAGGCTTCCTGTTTGCAGGATTGCAGTCACCTTCTCTTAACAGCAAAACCTCCTAGGCTAATGAGTGCTCTAGGAGGTTTTGGTTCTGATTCGTTTACCTCCACTGGCAGCACAGCTAAATGCTATGCCATCCAGTCAAGGAAAGTTTATACCCCTTCAACAGGGTATTTAGCTGCTTTCCATTCTGGCAAGCCACCCTGTAGCTCAGCAACACGTTGATATCCAGCCGTCCTCAACTGGTTAGCTGCATCGGCGGTCACAGCGTCAGAATCTCCATAAATATAAATATCGCGCTCTTTCTCAAGACTGCCATCAATCGCAGCAGTCAAAGCCGCTAAAGGCATAGAGACCGAACCCTGAATACGAGTTTCATTAAAATCTGCACGATCTCGCACATCAATAATGGTCAAGGCGGGCTCACCCCAGTCAAGACGAGACTTAAGCTCCTCAGGGGTAGCTTGAGGCTTGAGCTTAGAAGGAAACTTAACGGAAAAAGCGTTCATAGAGGAGCCTTGGCTAAGAATATAAAGACTAACTCCCTTAATGTAACAAACTATTGCATTTTATAAATTTTTATTGACTACTTTTTCGTGACGATATTCTGCGTTGGCATGTTCTCTGGAGGCCCTGCCTCCTCTAAGCGGCAGAGCCGCGAGGGAAGTATCCCAGGAGGAGCCTGGGCACCAGAAACGACACTCCAGGTATCGTTAACCACACTTCAAGTGCCATGTATGACACTCCAGGTCTCGTCAACGACACTTCAATAAAGAAGATCCGGTTGCGACCTCCCTACCTCCTGAGGAAAACACTGACGCCTACCCCAGGAAAACACCGAGAAACGGTCAGAGCAAAGATTAAATTATCCTAAATTTTGAGTGTTTGCGCTGAGCCATTAGCCTAATTGCCCTGGCTATGATGGTGATATGCATTGAAAGCTTCGCCCACTGCAAACGAAATCTCGATGCAATAGCCAAACTTTGGGTGCATTAAACCGAATGAATCAGCGGCCAGATTTGGCTGTCGTCACCCCAAAGCATTTTGAAATTGAAACCTACGTCAGGCGTACTGCTTTGCGAATGCTCCCTTCCCCTACACCTACTGCCTTAACGGAAACTCATACACCTGAATCCGCATTCCCTCATCGGGCAAATCCCCGGGACGTATCGACAGGGTGCCGCCATTGGCCTTGGTCACCGGGGTGCCCTGCATCAGGGCCAGGAACTCGTCCACCTCAGCCAGGTCACAGCTTTCTGGGTCAGCCGCTGCCGTCAGATAATGGGTGGGAATCACAACCTTCGGCTTCAGGGTCTGTACCGCCTGAACCGCTTCCTCAGACGTATAGGCTTTAGGCCCACCGCCGACGGGCACCAGCAAAATATCCGGTCGGCCCAGCAAAATCTGCTCTTCTACCCCAATGGGAGCCGCCGCACCGCCCATATGGACAATGTTGACCCCCCCCTGATTCCATTTCCAGACAACGTTGTCGCCAAACCGCCGTCCCCCCTCCCGATCGTGGGGAGTCAGGATGCCCTGAATACTCAGGCCTTCAAAGTCGTAGGCACCTGGATCCGCTAAAATCTGAGGATTACCGGGAAGATCCTCCAGATAGCCTTCGTCAAACAGCCGACTGCTGATCATCACAATATCGGCTTCCTCCGCAGGGGAAGCATAGCCCAGGGTACAGCCGATACGGCGAAAAGGATTCACTAAAATTCTGCGCCCGCCCCCCGTAAACAGGAACGAGGTATGGCCCAGGGCCTGGATCGTGACCCCAGCCGTTTGAGCCTGCACCCGGCTCCACTGATCCATCAGGCCTAAACCAAAGGTAGCCAGCAAACTCGATCCGGCATAGCCCAAAAACTTTCGCCGCTTCATGGCTTTTCATTACTCCCACACATTTCGCAGATCTACTCTACCGCCCAACCACCGATTTCGGGGGGTCTCAGGGGCCGGATGGGCATCTGGCCTAGCTTACCAGAGCCGCTGCGGGTTGCGCTAAAGGCTGCAAAAAGTTGTGCAGAAGACATTTACCGGCATCGGTCAAAATGCTTTCAGGATGAAACTGCACCCCCTGCAGATGGGGATAGTCGCGATGGCGCACCCCCATAATGGTGCCATCCTCCACCCAGGCGGTGATTTCTAGAACCTCGGGGCAGGTAGCCTGTTCAATCACCAGACTATGGTAGCGGGTAGCCTGAAAGGGATTCTCTAACCCGGCAAACACCCCCTGCCCGGTGTGATGGATGGGGGACGTTTTACCATGCATCAGTTCTGGTGCAGCAACAATCTTGCCGCCATATACTTGACCCAGGCTTTGATGCCCCAGGCAAACCCCCAGAATGGGCATAGCTGGCCCCAACTGCCGAATCAGCTCCAGGGAAATACCGGCATCATCAGGACAACCCGGGCCCGGGGAAATCACGATGCCGTCGGGCTGCAGCTGCGCCACACCATCTACGGTAATTTGATCATTCCGAAAAACTTTGAGCTCCCTGGCAACGGGTAGATCCTGGCCCAGTTCTCCCAGATATTGCACCAGGTTGTAGGTGAAGCTGTCGTAGTTGTCGATAACAATAATCATGGCGGTAGGAGTGGCGTCGGGATAGGGATGGACTTAGGAAGCTTGAATCGCCCGCCAGAGGGGAGGAACCAGCAGGCAGACCGCCACCGAGACAGAAATCAGAGCAGACATCAACACTGCCGCCGCTGCACAGTCTTTAGCAATTTTAGCGAGTTCGTGGTAGCTCTGCTGCACGGTCAAGTCCACCACCGATTCCAGCGCCGTATTAATCAATTCCATCGTCAGGACCGCACCGCAGGTCAAGCAAATAATGGCAATTTCCACCGGGGAAAGGCTCAGTAAAAGCGCCGCACTAATGGCGATGGTGCCGATCACCACATGAATTCTAAAGTTTCGCTGGGTCCGAAAAGCATAGCTCACCCCCTGCCAGGCGTATTTGAAGCTGATCCAAAGATTAGTCGCCACCCGCCAGGATAGGTGCCGATCATCCTGGGGCAGGGTGGCCTCAGAGGTTGGGGCTAGGGTTTCAGATTGATTGCCGGAAGTTGTCATAAAGTCCATCAATATAAGCTGGCCCAGTTTCAGCTTCAGCGCCGATAGCCAACCATAGAACAAGGGCCAGAATTGTTCCATCCAAGTTAGGTGACGGAAGCGTCCAGGCTCACGATACCGAGTCAGAGAATTCTGGCTTCAGGAGAGTACAGGATGCCAAAACCGTTCGGCTTGCCAACCGACTCAAAGGCAATCTAGCCCAACTTTTGCCTGGCGTCCAATGAAGATACGTGAAATAGGGATGACTTTATAGTCTTAAAACAATTCTAAAACCCGCCTAATGCTGATCAATCAGGGATAAAAGCTCCGCTTGTTTCGCCAGCATCGCCTCCAGGCCATCGTCGTCGGGATGGTCCCATCCCAAAAGATGCAGGAACCCGTGGGCGGCAAGCCAGGTGGTTTCCTGCAGGAGGGAATGATCGCGCTCCACGGCCTGACGTTCTGCCGTGTCCAGGGAAATAATGATATCTCCCAAATATAAAGGTTCCACCTCAAGCAGGGCCGGGGGCAGCACCGAATCCGTCTCCAGGGCCGCAAAGGACAGCACATCGGTGGGTTGATCGCGATGGCGATAAACCCGGTTCAAATCCTGAATTTCGGCATCATCGGTCAGCCTCAGGGACAATTCATAGGCTCCAATGGGGGACCCCTCTACGGCCATATAAGCCGCCCACCGGCTGAACCAATCTTGCCAATGGGCTGTCTCCAGCATTTCCCCCAGGGGATGATCGGCGGTTAATGCCAGCTCCAGGACAATGGATTCGGAATGGGTCACAATTTTATCCGTGGCACTATTCATCCGTGGCATTAGATTCATCCCTGGCCCTAGCGGGTTAAATAGGCCAGGCCGACCAACAGCCCCAGCAAACCCAAAGTGGTCAAAGAGAAGTGATATAAAGATTTACCCCCTTTGCGCACCATGTTGCGCATGGCGAGCTTGACATAGCTGGGAGGGGGCTCCTGGGATCGCTTCTCAGGCCCGGCTGGTTTGGTGTCAAGGGAGGGATTGGTCTGGCTCATAGTCTGCTCCGCGATAGGGGGTGAGGCCCATGAGATCATGCCTCTACCTGTGAATTTACACTACACCGTTTGTTCCTGCAGAGCCGGGCTATCCTGCCGCAGGTAGGCCTGAATAAAGGGTTCCAGTTCTCCGGCCATGACATCGTCAATGGCGGTGGTTTCCACGCCAGTTCGCAGGTCCTTCACCATCTGGTACGGGTGGAACACGTAGTTACGAATCTGGTTGCCCCAGGCGGCTTCCACCATGTCGCCGCGAATTTCGGCGACGGCCTTGGCATGCTGCTCTTGGGCAATGATCAGCAGCTTGGCCTTGAGGATGGCCATGGCTTTTTCGCGGTTTTGGAGCTGCGATCGCTCCTGGGTACAGCGCACCGAAATCCCCGTGGGCAGGTGGGTGATGCGCACTGCCGTTTCCACCTTATTCACATTCTGACCCCCGGCTCCACCGGACCGGGAGGTCTTAATTTCCAGGTCTTTTTCGGGGATATCCAGCTCAATGTTCTGGTCCAGGATAGGCATGACCTCCACCCCGGCAAAGCTGGTCTGGCGCTTGCCATTGGCGTTAAACGGCGAAATCCTCACCAGGCGATGGGTGCCCTTTTCCGCCTTGAGATAGCCAAAGGCATAGCGACCGGTAATTTCCAGGGTGGCAGACTTAATGCCCGCTTCTTCCCCCTCAGACATTTCCACCAGATGGGCTTTGAAGCCATTCTGCTCGGCCCAACGGGTATACATCCTGAGCAGCATCTCGGCCCAGTCCTGGGCGTCTGTACCACCGGCTCCGGCGTTGATGGCCAGTACGGCCCCCTTTCTGTCGTAGGGGCCAGACAACAGTTGCTGCAGCTCCCACTGGTCGAGCTCATGGCTGAGCTGGGTCACCGTTCCCTGGGCTTCCTGAAACAGGGCTTCGTCGCTGTCGGCCTGCAGCAGTTCCAGGATGGCGTCTGTATCTTCCAGGTTGGTTTGCCACTGCCGCAACTGGGCCAGGCTGGCTTTGTAGTCACTCAGCTCCTGCAGCACATCCTGGGCTTTAGCCTGGTCGTCCCAGAAGTCAGGCTGGGCGGCCAGTTGTTCTAAGTCTTGAATTTTGGCTTCCAGGGCAGGAACGTCAAAGATACTCCTGGGTTTTACCCAGGCGATGATTGAGCTCCTCAAGCTCCCGTTTGATATCAGTCGTGTCGATCATAGCGGTGTCGCAATCTCTTATAGAACAGGCCTATAAACCATGATAGAGACGCCACCGGGGTAGCGTCTCTATCTAAACAGGTTAAAACACCTGGGACACTACAAACCTGGGACACTACAGAATAGTCATCCCGTCAGCCCTAGTCGCGGTTAAAGGCAATCAGCAACCGCAGGATGAACACAAACAGGTTGATGTAAGTCAGATACATCGACAGCGCCGCTGACAGGTACTGCTCGTCTTTGTAGGTCCGGGGCAGAATGAAGAAATCCACCACGGCAGCCCCAACAAAAATCAGCACCCCAAAGCCAGAAATGGCGATATCTAAGAACTGAGGGATGCCGCCACCAAAGATAGCGAAAACAAACTGACCCACCACGGCAATCAGCAGGGCAATAACCCCCATGCCGATGGTGCGGGTCAGGGCAAAGCCATCTTCTTCGGACAGGTTAGAGCCAATTTGTCGCGCCGCGATAAAGACCACACCGCAGGCCAGCGCCGCTGAGCCAATGCCGGCAATGCCGACTCCGGCAGTGCCCAGGGCAACTTCAATCAGGCCGCTCAAGGTATAACCACTGAGCAAACTGTAGGTCGCCAGCAGGGGCAGTGCCGTGGTGTTATTTTCTTTGACCGCCGCATTGCTAGCCACGAAGAACAAAGCAATTTGGGCAATCAGCGCCACCCAAAAGGTGAGCATGAAAATACCAGGGTTGCTCGCCAGTACCCCTAAACCGCCAAAAGCACCTAAGGCCGTTAAAATCAGGCCGCCACCCACAAAGGGCAGGGCGTTCTTGATGACGTTAGGCCCGACTAAGGCTTGCCCTTGGGCCTTACGAATTGCTTCACGAAAGTTACTAGTGTTACTCACAGCCCTTTCCTCTAGAACACAATGGATATGACTGCACGGGTCCGCTCGGGAGGGGGAAAACTAGCCCCAGCGCCCGGACTGGGACACCGACAAATTTTATCCGAAACCAATTTTTGGAATTTTTCCAAACCAGCTTAAGTTTGTCTCACCAGACGAGGATTCATCTAGAACCTTAGACAACAATTAAGAATTGCAACTCTTAGATTTTAGTCAATTTCACGGAATTACGGGAACCAGAGCCGGTTCGGGCATCCGCCCCTGCATTCACTTTTAACCAACTCCCAAGGTCCATGCCATGACCCATAGCCCTTTTCATCGCCCCTCGGGGCAATCCAGCCAGTCCGTTTTTCCACCTATCGGTTGCCTGCTCAGGGGCCTTTTTCTGGGCAGCGTCGCCGCCGGGCTGGCGATTATTCCAACCTCAACCCATGCGGCTCCAGGTCAACGGCTATCCCAGCCGCATGCCCCCTCCGAGCTATCCGCTCACCCTCCCCAATCTGGCATTATTATTTACCCGCCGGTGGTGTGGCCTTACCCGAGACCGGCTCCCGCCCGGGGAAGAGTCCAGGTTGTCTTTGAAGCTCAAGGGTCTGACTGGGGCGCGGTTTATCTCGACGGACGGCCCATTTATCGCTACTACAACCACAACCGGGAAGAAACCATCTATCTCAATCCGGGGGGTTACCGCCTCGAAATTACTGGCGTCGTCAGGGCTGACCTGTGGGCCAGTGGCTACCTTGACATCGGCCGAGATGATTCCCGCATCGTAGTGATTCGCTTTTCAAAGGAGACCGGCGTAGAGGTTGCCGGGGCTCCCTACGTCTGGATTCCCGACCAATAAAAAACCCGCCAGCCAAAGCCAGCGGGATGTAAAGCTATGAAAACTATGATACGTAAGCCAAAGGAATCGACCTAGTAAGCCAATCCCATGCTGCGGGTGGTTTCAGCACCCAGATAAACCCGAATACTCAAGAAATCGGTGGGGCAAGCCGTTTCGCAACGCTTACAGCCAACGCAATCTTCAGTCCGGGGAGAGGAGGCGATTTGGCCTGCCTTACAGCCATCCCAGGGGACCATTTCCAGGACGTCTAGGGGGCAAGCACGGACGCACTGTGTACAGCCGATGCAGGTATCGTAGATCTTGACAGAATGAGACATTGAATCAAGGCTCCAATGTTGGGTCACTACTGGATTGGACAGACTTTAAGGAATTCCTTAAAGATGGGTCAGAACTGTCTATTCAGTAAGGTTTTCCTAATCATTGACCAGTCTATAGCGAGAGATTTCAGCTCTTATAGGGCGGCCATACAAACCTTAATGGATCGTAATAAAGCAACAATAGACCGAACTCAATACTCCCCTCCCCAACCATCCTGATTGTCAACGCTGCATCCGCCTATCCACTCATGCCCTCTCGCCATCCGCGCCTTCATCGGTCTAACCATCGCTAAAACATGCAACGCTTTCCGATACTATGAAGAGATGCTTACCGTGAACCTTCCGATAGCCATGGCTATGGGGATGTATTTGATCGGTCCACACGGGATGTTAAGGTTTTGTTTTGTTAGCGAATCTCTACCAGTAAAGGCATAGGAGACATATGAGTGCAGAGGTTTTTGAAAAAGTCAAAAAGATTGTCAGTGAGCAGCTTGGGGTAGAAGAATCTGAAGTTAAGCCCGAAGCTAGTTTTGCCAATGACCTGGGAGCAGATTCACTGGATACCGTAGAACTCGTCATGGCCCTTGAAGAGGAATTTGGCATCGAAATTCCTGACGAAGCGGCAGAAGGCATTGGCACCGTGCAGGATGCAGTCAACTTTATTAAGGACAAAACAGCCGCTTAACGCTGGATGATTCCTGTTCCTGGGGAGTTTTTCCTGCGGCAATGACACAGCAAACCACGGTGAAAAGCCGTTGGGGGACCCATCAGTCCCGTTAGCCCAGGAACAGTAATCCGTCTTCCTTGAGTTGGGCGTACCAGTAAGTTGGACGTACCAGTTTGAAGAAGCTGACGCAATCTTGAGGCTTTTAGCTGGGGAAAGGTTTACCGAGAGCTTGGTTATGGCTAATTTTGAACCTAAACGGGTTGTCGTTACTGGCATGGACGCTATTACGCCCATCGGCAACACGTTATCGGAGTACTGGGATGGACTGGTCGCCGGGCGCAACGGCATTGATCGCATCACGGCTTTTGACCCATCGCGGCATGCGTCTCAAATTGCCGGGGAGGTTAAGGGGTTTGACCCCGTTGACTTCCTGGATAAGAAAGATGCCAAGCGGATGGACCGATTTGCTCAGTTTGCGGTTATCGCCGGGCAACGGGCTCTGCAGCATTCCGGCCTCAAAATTACCGATCTCAACACCGAGCAGATAGGGGTTCTGATTGGTACCGGGGTGGGTGGCCTTAAGGTCATGGAAGACCAGCAAGAGGTCTACCTGACTCGGGGGCCCAGCCGCTCCAGCCCGTTCATGATTCCCATGATGATTGCCAACATGGCCGCCGGGCTGACCTCTATCCACACCGGCGCTAAGGGTCCCAGTTCCTGTGTGGTTACCGCCTGTGCGGCGGGGTCTAACGCCATCGGCGATGCCTTCCGGTTAATTCAAAATGGCTATGCCCAGGCCATGATCTGCGGGGGTACTGAAGCCGCTGTTACGCCCCTGGGGCTGGCTGGGTTTGCGGCGGCCCGGGCCCTGTCTACCCGTAACGACGACCCGGCCCACGCCAGTCGCCCCTTTGATAAAGACCGCGATGGCTTTGTGATCGGCGAAGGCTGCGGCATTTTGATTCTTGAAGAACTGGAGCATGCCCTCAGCCGGGGGGCGACCATATACGCCGAACTCATTGGCTACGGTATGACCTGTGATGCTTACCACATGACCGCTCCGGTGCCTGGGGGCGCTGGGGCCGCCCGCTGCATTCAAATGGCCCTGAAGGATGCGGATATTTTACCTGAGCAGGTCAGCTACATTAACGCCCACGGCACCAGTACCGGTGCTAACGATCCGACTGAGACCCAGGCCATTAAGACGGCTTTGGGCGATGTGGCCTACAGGGTTGCAATTAGCTCTACCAAGTCAATGACGGGGCACCTTTTAGGCGGGTCCGGCGGGATTGAGGGGGTAGCGGCTTGCCTGGCGGTTGCCAATGATCTGGCCCCTCCCACCATTAATTTGGTTGAGCCTGACCCCGACTGTGACTTGGACTATGTCCCAAACCAGAGTCGCCCCATGCCAGTAGACGTGGCTTTATCAAATTCCTTTGGCTTTGGAGGCCACAATGTAACTCTAGTTTTTCGGAAATATCGTAGCTAGAGCTACAGAATCATAGGTATAATAACTTAACCGTTTGCCGTGAAATCGGTATGTTTTCGCGGCTGTGCGATTTAAGGTCTTCGTCAACGTTGGCTGTGGGGAGTCTATTTAAAGACAAGGGCTAACCATTGTGGCTTTGGTTCTCAAGGTTGACAATGCTGTTAGCAGATTAATTTTTCGTGGCTGTGTGCTGCTGCTCCGTGTAAATCCGTCGTTAAGCTACTGAAACTATGGCTGTTGCAACCCAAACTTTAGAAGAGCTTTGTATCAATTCAATTCGCTTTTTAGCGATTGATGCCGTTGAAAAAGCAAAATCCGGTCACCCTGGTTTGCCGATGGGGGCGGCTCCCATGGCCTATGTCCTGTGGGACAAGTTCATGCGGGTGAACCCCAAAAACCCCGATTGGTTCAACCGCGATCGCTTTGTGCTATCCGCTGGCCACGGGTGCATGTTGCAATATGCCCTGTTATACCTGGCCGGGTTCGACAGCGTTACCCTTGACGACATCAAGCAGTTCCGCCAGTGGGAGTCCCGCACTCCCGGCCACCCCGAGAACTTTGAGACCCCCGGCGTAGAAGTCACCACCGGCCCCCTGGGCCAGGGCATTGCCAATGCCGTGGGTCTGGCCATGGCTGAAGCCCATCTGGCGGGTCGCTTCAACAAGCCCGACTGCAACCTGGTGGACCACTACACCTACGTCATTCTGGGCGACGGCTGCAACATGGAAGGGGTGTCGGGTGAAGCCTGCTCCCTGGCTGGGCACCTGGGTCTGGGCAAACTGATTGCTCTGTACGACGACAACCATATTTCCATCGACGGGTCCACCGATATTTCCTTTACCGAGGATGTCGCTAAGCGCTTCGAAGCCTACGGTTGGCATGTGCAGCATGTAGAAGATGGCAATACGGATTTGGATGCGATCACCAAAGCCATCGAAGCCGCCAAAGCGGTCACCGATAAGCCTTCAATGATTAAGGTCACCACCACCATCGGCTACGGTTCCCCCAACAAGCAAAACACCGCCGGGGTACACGGTGCTGCCCTGGGTGGCGACGAAATTAAAGCCACCCGCGAAAACCTGAACTGGTCCCACGGTGAATTTGAAATTCCCCAGGATGTGCTGGACCACATGCGCCAGGCGGTAGAACGGGGTGCCAGCGCCCAGGCCGAGTGGGAAGAAACCTTGGCCACCTACCGCACCAAGTACGCGGCGGAAGCGGCGGAATTCGAGCGCATGCTGGCTGGCAAGCTGCCCGATGGCTGGGCTGATGCACTGCCCCAGTACACCCCCGCAGACAAGGCCCTGGCTACCCGCAAGAACTCTGAAATGACCCTGAATGCTCTGGCCCCGGCCCTGCCTGAGCTCATCGGCGGTTCCGCTGACCTCACCCACTCTAATTTGACGGAGCTGAAGATTTCCGGCAGCTTCCAGAAGGGCGCTTACGAAAACCGCAACCTGCGCTTCGGCGTGCGGGAACACGGCATGGGAGCCATTTGTAACGGCATTGCCCTGCACAATTCCGGGCTGATTCCCTACTGTGCCACCTTCCTGGTGTTTGCCGACTACATGCGGGCGGCCATCCGGCTTTCCGCCCTGTCTCAAGCCGGTGTCATCTACGTTATGACCCATGACTCCATCGGTCTGGGCGAAGATGGTCCTACCCACCAGCCGGTGGAAACCATCGCGTCCCTGCGGGCTATTCCCAACCTGACGGTGATTCGTCCCGCCGATGGCAACGAAACCTCTGGGGCTTACAAAGTGTCGGTAGAGAACCGTAAAGCTCCCACCCTGATGGCCTTCAGCCGCCAGGGTCTGCCCAACCTGGATGGGTCTTCCATCGACGCGGTGGCGAAGGGGGCTTACGTCCTGTCCGACAGCGACGGCACCCCTGACCTGATTCTGATTGGCACCGGCAGCGAAGTGAAGCTCTGTGTAGAAGCCGCCGAGCAGCTGCGGGCGAAGGGCACCAAGGTGCGGGTAGTTTCCATGCCCTCCTGGGAGCTGTTTGATGCCCAGGAGGCCGCTTACCAGGAATCCGTGCTGCCCAAGGGCGTGACCAAGCGTCTGGCGGTTGAAGCGGGGATTAGCATGGGCTGGTGCCGCTACGTCGGTGTCGAAGGCGATGTGGTTAGCGTTGAAACCTTTGGAGCCTCTGCCCCTGGCGGCACCATCATGGAGAAGTTCGGCTTCACCACCGAGAATGTGGTGAACCGGGCCAAGGCGCTATTAGGCTAGGCTTCCAACTCTTCTAAATAGTGAGAAAAGGTATCCTTCGGGGTGCCTTTTTCGTTTCCATCACCATTAGGGCAAAGCCCGATGGTCCGGGAAGCAGAAGAAAGACTTCTATAATTGAGGTTCTGATTGTCACCTCACAAAAAGTTTTGTTCATTTCCTACCTGCATTGGCCACAGTACTTTGGCGTCAGCGGTTCGCCCTGGATCAGCACCGTTGAAAAGGGATTCGCGACCCTGGTTACCTGGCTGGAACATACCCTGTTCTTTGACATTTATGGTCTGCCGCTGGTCATTATCTGGTTAGTGGCTGGGGCGGTTTTCTTTACCCTGCGCATGGGGTTCATCAATGTCCGAGGCTTTGGCCATGGGGTACAGGTGATCCTGGGTAAGTACGATACGCCTGATGAACCGGGGGAAGTCACCCATTCCCAGGCGTTGTTTACCGCCCTATCGGCGACGGTGGGGTTAGGCAATATCGCCGGGGTTGCCATCGCAATTCATCTCGGCGGCCCCGGGGCCGTTATCTGGATGACTATCGCGGGTCTGCTCGGCATGTCCACTAAATTTGTCGAATGTACCCTGGGCCAGAAGTACCGAATTATCAACGCGGCTGGCCATGTATCCGGCGGACCCATGTACTACCTGTCCCAGGGCCTGGCAGACCTGGGTCGCCCCTTTACAGGTCAGGTACTGGCGGCTACCTTCTCGGGCTGCTGTGTGCTGGGGGCTTTGGGCGGCAGCAATATGTTCCAGGCCAACCAGTCCTACCATGCCGTTGCAGCGTTAGTGCCGGCGTTAGCCCCTTACCGCCCCTGGTACGGTCTGGTTCTGGCGGCATTAGTCGGGGTCGTCATCTTAGGGGGCATTCGGCGCATTGGCACGGTGGCCGGGGTGATTGTGCCGTTTATGGCCGGGCTTTACCTCGCGGCCGGACTGTGGATTTTAGCCAACCATCTCGACGATCTCTGGCCAGCCTTTCAAACCATCCTGCATGACGCTATTCATCCCCAGGCAGTGGAGGGAGGGGCTGTGGGCGTCATGGTTCAGGGCATTCGTCGGGGGGTATTTTCCAACGAAGCAGGCATTGGTACTGCCTCTATCGCCCATTCTGCCACCCGCACCAGCGAACCCGTCCGGGAAGGGCTGGTGGCCATGCTGGAACCCTTTATTGATACCGTCCTGATCTGCAATATGACGGCTCTGGTCTGCATTGTCACGGGCGTATATCAAACTCCCAACTTAACCGGGGTCTCTCTCACCCTAGAAGCCTTCAGCAGCGAAATCAGCTGGTTCCCCATCATTCTTACCCTGGCCATCTGCCTGTTCGCCTTTTCCACCATCATCTCCTGGTACTACTACGGCGTACAGGCCTGGGAGTATTTGTTAGGGCAGTCCTTTACGCCGATTTACCAGGGGCTCTACATTGTTTGTGTTTTTCTTGGGGTGATCTCCAGCCTGGGAGCGGTTTTAACATTTAGCGATATGATGATGTTCGCCATGGCGTTTCCAGCCGTGCTGGGAGGTGTGCTACTTTCCAACCTCGTTGCCCAGGAAACAAAACTGTACTGGCAGAGGCTGCATCAGGTCGCTGAACCTGCCATGGCATCAGAGCCAAGTGCTGGCCATGGCGATTGGGTATCTTCCAGCCCCTCCAAATCTGATTAACCAGGGCAAATCTGAAGCCCAAAACGTTTTGGCACCCCTGCCATGGAAATAGACTTTTTAATCCTTACCGTTTACTTTATCTGCATCGGCTATGTGGTCTATCAGATGGCGCTGTCCCTGGAGGCCGAACTGGAAGACCAGGTGATTCTGGTGCCCCATGGAGAGTACCTGGCAAATTCGGTCACCACCCAGTTGGCCCAGCAGGGGCTGTCCCAACTACAGGTGGAGGTCTTGAATCCACCGCCCCCACCCCTTAGAGGGGGCATAGCCCTGCGCCTGACGATCCCGAACCCGGATTTACCCAGCCGGGCAACAGTAGACGAACTTCCCGATGGGCAAATTATTCTGCAGGTATTACCCCAGGGCCCTCACCCAATGCAGCCTTTGAAGGGGTTAACCGTCAACCTGATCAACCAGACCCAAACCCTGCAGGTGTTGGTGGACTGGGACCGCAGCTCCTTTTCCCGCATGGGTAGCCAGATTTCTCGCGTCATTCGCCACACACCGGGGATGCGGTTGGACCTCTCCCTGGCGCAGGTGGCCAGTGCGGTGAACCCCAATCAGTTCCTGAGCACGGCGGTGACCAGCGAAGAAACCTACAGTCGCAATCCGGAGACCCAGGTGTTGCAAATTAGCTCCCCCCTGGTCAATATCCAGCAGGTGGTGGCGATGCCGCCTCCCCTCCGCACCTATGGGTTAGATCTGGTCGTACAACTCAACGCCTTCTCAGGGCGAGGCATGCGCTCCATTATCCTGCTGGTGCCTTTCCGGTTTCAGGTGGATCTGTTACCCGACCGGGCCGCCATTCCTTTTGTTAACTGGGTGCTGAAACGGTAAAGATTCACCCCAAAATTCATCGAGCCAATGCCGCCTGGGCCTGGGCGGCTAACTCCTGCAAAGACGCCAGCGAGATATCGTCCTGGGATGGGGATGTAGCGCCTTCGACCAGCCACAGCAAATATTCAATGTTGCCCGCCGGTCCCGACAACGGCGACCAGGTTACCCCCCGGTAGCGCCATCCCACTTGTTGTGCACAGGTCCACACGGCGGCGATGGCCTCGGCCTGATCCCTGGCGTCCCGCACCACTCCCTTTTTGCCCACTTTGTCACGGCCCACTTCAAACTGGGGTTTAACCAGTAAAACCACTTCCCGGGGCGGTGCCAGGAGGTCCCAAAACGCAGGCAACACCTTCGTCAACGAAATGAAGGAAACATCCATCACCCCCAGGTCAGGACGGGGATCATCTGGCCCGTAGAGTTCCCCAGGGGTGAGGTGACGAATATTGGTCCGTTCTCGCAGGACCAGGCGTTCATCCTGCCGCAATTTCCAGGCCACCTGGCCATAACCCACATCAATGCCGTACACCCGCTGCGCCCCTGCCTGCAGCAGGCAGTCGGTAAATCCTCCGGTGGAAATGCCCCCATCCAGGGCAATTCGCCCGGCTACTTCAAGGGGAAATTCCGTCAGTGCCTTGGCTAGCTTCTCCCCCCCTCGGGATACAAAGGGGGATTTGACCTTCACTAAAATCTCGGCATCGTCGGCAATCGGGGTACCTGGTTTGTCCACCACAGTATGGTTGACCTGTACCTCACCGGCTCGGATAACCCGCTGAGCCTGTTGGCGCGACTCGCATAATCCCCGCTCTACCAGCACCATGTCCAGGCGTTGCTTTGCCATAGCCTCACTCTGCCGCGACTTTTGGGGATGACCCAGTTTGATGAGGACGCCCAGCCAACTGCTGCAGGTGTTGCTTTACCAAATCTAACCCGGCTTTAGTGCCCTGCCGATCGTAGCATTCGCTCGCTTTCACCAAAGCTCTGGCGGCAAGGCCGTCGGTGCCCATGTTGGCATAGGCCAAACCGCAGTTATGGAATGCCTCCGCACAGTTAGGCTCCGCTTCCATGACCTGAGTAAATTGTTCAATCGCTCGGACAAATCTATGGCGTTTGAAGGCTTCACAGCCATCATCAAACCTTTGTCGAGCTTTAGTTTGAACCGGTACCGAAGGTTCCGGGACAGGCACAGGAAACAAAATACGATTGCCTAAGGGACGGCGATAGGCCCAAACCATAGACCCCATACCAACCCCTAAAATTCCTAAAACCACCACTAACCAGGCAATCAGTTCTCGTGTCATTAGCCTTGAACCATCCGTTGCTGTGTCACCATCCTAGTCCCTGGGTCTGATGCCAACGGGGGATAGCCGACAAAATTCTGTCCCCAGTCTTCGCACCACCTCTTATGATTAAGAAAGATACATAAACTGTTACACATTGACTGTTACATATTGAGTGATGGTTGCTGAACTAATTTCCTCCAGTCTCGAAAAACAAACCTGGATCTGGCGTAACCACTCCATCGCCTATACGGTGATGGGCGAGGGTCAACCCCTGATGCTGATCCACGGTTTTGGCGCATCCATGGGGCACTGGCGCAAAAATATTCCCCCCCTGGCAGAGGCCGGCTACCGGGTCTATGCCATCGACCTGCTCGGCTTTGGCGACTCTGACCAGCCGCCCCTGGACTACACCCTCGACCTGTGGCAGGACCTGCTGCATGACTTTTGGGCCGAGTTTATCCAGACTCCCACAGTCTTTATCGGCAACTCCATCGGTGGCCTGCTGACCCTGATGATGCTGGCGAACCATCCGGAAAGAGCCACTGCGGGAGCCGTCCTCAACTGCGCTGGCGGCCTCAACCATCGTCCCGAAGAACTCCACCCTCCCCTGAACTGGGTGATGGGTGCTTTTACCAAGGTAGTTAGTTCTGAAGTCCTGGGTCCTTTCGTGTTCAGCCAGGTCCGCCGTAAACCCCGCATCCGCAGTTCCCTCAAGCAGGTTTACCGCGACCATAATGCCATTACCGACGAACTGGTGGATATGATCCATGCTGCCGCCAGCAAACCTACGGCTCAAAAGGTGTTCGCCTCCATCGTCACGGCCCCTCCCGGGCCAAAGCCCACAGACCTACTCCCTAGCATTCAGCAACCCCTACTGGTACTCTGGGGCGAAAACGACCCCTGGACGCCCATCAAAGGGGCGGATATCTATCGGCAATTGGCGGATGATCCGGAGCAATCCAACCCAGTTACGTTTCACAGCATTCCCGACACTGGTCACTGCCCCCATGATGAGCGGCCAGAAATTATAAATCCTTTGATTTTGGAGTGGCTGAAAGACTTACGAAGCAGTAGCAATGGAGGTATGTGCAGTGAGCAAGCCTAACTTTCAAACAATGAGTCGGAAAGAACTGCATACCTAAGTTTTAGCGCATCGGGATGATCAAGAAGCATTTCATGCCTATGTAGATAAGCTACAGGTTGAGGCGAATTGGGTTGAAATGCCGCCCTTGCAGTCTGTAGAAGATTTACAAAGCCATCCTGAATTT
>CAZPYG010000107.1:0-11592 GCA_964590465.1 uncultured bacterium
GAAGATAGTGAGGGGGTTGCCCCTTGTTAAAATAGCTCGGTGCCAGGGCTCTATTACAAAGACGTCATCCTACGCTGTTAGGGTGGCGTCTTTGCCTTTGTAATCCATTCTTGACTCAAAATTCATTTCTCAAGACAGAAGACAATCAACAACCCATTTGCCACGGTGAAGAGGTTCTGGCGATGAGGGAGAACATAGAATGAATGTGTTAATTTTCGGTGCGACCGGCGATACGGGGCGGGAACTGGTTAAACAAGCCCTTGGTCAGGGGCATACCGTCACCGGATTCTCCCGTCACGCGAATGAGCTAAAAAACCCCTTTCCTGAGGTTCGGGTCATTCAGGCAGATGTGACTGATATGGCCACCGTAGATCAGTCTGTCCAGGGCCAGGATGCGGTACTATCTGCCTTGGGATCCTCCAGCTTAAAACGCAATCCGGCCCTGACAAAAGGCGTGGAAAATATCGTCCGTGCCATGGAGCAGCACAATGTACGGCGGTTGGTGTATCAATCCTCCCTGGGGGTAGGAGATAGCCGGGAACGGGTTGGCTTTTTGATTCGATACATCATCATTCCGTTAGTGCTGCGTAATGCGATCTCAGACCACGAAGACAAAGAGCGCATCATCAAGCAAAGTAACTTAAATTGGGTCATTGTGCGCCCTGCGGGCCTCAGGAACGAACCCCTGACGGGAGAGTATCGGGTGGGCGAAGACCTTGAGTTTGGGGCAAGAATTTCCCGCGCTGACGTCGCCGACTTCATGCTAAAGCAGCTCATTGATGATACTTACCTGAAGAAAACACCGGGTATTTCCTATTAATTGAGTGGACTCATTGAGCGGAGATAAAGCGTTACGGGATTGCCATGACTTCCTATCAACCCATCGAAAATTACGGCATCATCGGCAACATGTACACCACGGCGCTGGTGGGTAATCATGGTGCCATCGACTGGTTCTGTTATCCCCATCACGATTCCCCCAGCGTGTTTGGGGCAATGCTCGATCACCACACAGGGGGGAGTTTTCAAATTTATCCCTGCGTTGACGGGGTTAACCAGAAGCAGTTCTACTGGCCCGAGACTAACATTTTAGTGACTCGCTTCCTGGCAGAGTGTGGGTTTGCCGAAGTCATTGACTTCATGCCGGTGGGGTTATCTGGTAAGGAACGGGGCTACCACTGGTTGGTACGTCAGGTGCGGGGCATTCGCTGCAACATGGACTTTCGCCTCCGGTGTCATCCCGCCTTCAACTATGCCCGAGATTCTCACCAGGTTCAATTAGACGAACATGGCGCGATATTTCACTCTGAAACCCTCAACCTGGCGCTAGTCTCTCCCCTTCCCCTGGAAACCGATGAAAAGGCGGTATGGCAGGAATTCACCATCAAACAAGGTCAGGTATTGACCTTCGTGCTGCGAGAAAAGGCCGAAGACGAAACACACTGTGGGCTGCCGGTAGAACCAGAAGAAGCAGAACATCTGTTTGAAGCTACCATTCACTACTGGCGCGACTGGCTTTCTGCCTGTGTTTACAAGGGTCGCTGGCGGGAAATGGTGGAGCGCTCAGCCCTGGTGCTCAAGCTGCTTACCTTTGCACCTACCGGAGCCATCGTGGCGGCTCCCACCTGTAGCTTGCCGGAGAAAATTGGCGGGCAGCGCAATTGGGATTACCGCTACACCTGGATAAGGGATGCCGCCTTCACCCTCTACGGCCTGCTGCGCATCGGCTTTACGGAGGAAGCAGCCCAGTTTATGGACTGGATTAAGCAGCGCTGCCACGAGTTGAGCCCGGAAGGATCCCTGCAGGCGGTATATGGCATTCATGGAGAGCATGAACTGCCCGAGGACGTTTTAGATCACCTGGAAGGTTATCGCCAGTCGGGTCCCGTCCGCATTGGTAACGGGGCCGTTAACCAATTTCAGGTGGATGTTTATGGGGAATTGATGGATTCGGTGTACCTGTTTAACAAATATGGGACGCCCATTTCCTTCGATTTTTGGGAGCAACTGCAACGATTGTTGGATTGGGTCTGCGACCACTGGCAACAGCCCGACGAAGGGATTTGGGAGACCCGGGGAGGACGGCAACATTTTGTCTATTCAAAGCTAATGGCCTGGGTCGCCCTCGATCGGGGATTGCGGCTTGCCGAAAAACGTTCCTTCCCGGCCAATGAAGAACGCTGGATCACGGTACGGAACCAGATCTACCGAGAGATCATGGAATGCGGCTGGAATGAAACCCGCCAAGCCTTTGTGCAGCATTACGACTGCGATGTTCTGGATGCCAGCGCACTGATTATGCCGCTGGTGTTCTTTATGGCACCAAAGGATCCCCGCATGCTGAAAACTCTAGATGCCATTCGCCAACCTCCGAACCGGGGCGGCCTGGTGTTTAGCAGCTTGGTGTATCGGTACAACGCCGAGCAGACGGTCGATGGACTTGATGGGCAAGAAGGGACCTTTAACCTGTGCAGTTTTTGGCTGGTGGAAGCCTTAACCCGGGCCGGGCGCACCGATGCCAAACGGCTGAATGAAGCCCGTCTACTGTTTGAGGAAATGCTCAGCTACGCCAACCATCTGGGTCTGTATGCCGAAGAAACGGGGTCCAGCGGTGAGGCCCTGGGCAATTTTCCCCAGGCCTTTACGCACCTATCCCTGATCAGTGCCGCCTGGAATTTGAACCGGGCTATTGAAGGAGATGCTTGAACATTTTGCCGTAGCGCAACCCTGGCATAGGTCCGAGGTAAGACATTTTTTTCCTTAATCTACTACCAGCGACAGTGGGCCTCTGCCGGGTAAATTGCTTAATCTGCAGACGGCGATCAACGATCAAAAGGATACTGATGAAACAGGAAGACCTTCAGCAAAACCTTGAAAATAATCCCAATACGGGGGACCCGCGTCAGGCAGAACCCGGCAAAGGCACCGGTGGCAATCAGTGGGCAGTACAAACGGCCCAAACCACAGCTGTGAACGATCCGGAGGCTGAGATCCCCGCCAACGTAGATGTGGAAGAAAATCGGGAACAAGTTAAGGCCATGGCTGAGCAGGAAGCCGGTACGTTACCCACCACCCATGGCTACGTCATAGATGAGTCTGGCAATCTCAATAACTTTCCGGTAGAGCCGCCCATGGAGGTTGAGGAAAACTAAATTTTGTAATTTTTAGACTCCAGGAAAAAGCCCTGACCAGTATTGGAACGATGCTCGCCGAGGTTAAGGTTAGGGTTGCGGTGGCCCAGTTGATCGATGTGTAACGGCTGGTTAGATGGACCGACTGCCTTTCAAAGTAATTTAGCCCGATGGCTAAGAAATTCCCAAGGAATTAGGGCAGAATTGCCGCCCCCTGAGGAAAAATTACCCGTTCTATTTTTTTAACTTTAGTTATTTAAGGAACCGAGATATGCCGATTCCCATTCGTGACGATGCGGTTTACATCATTTTGAAAAAAATTCATGACACTAACCAGCAGGGCAAGGCCTCTCAGGTCGAGTTTTCTGGAACCGACTTTGCGGGCATGAATTTGGAAAAGTCTGACTTACTGGGTCACATCGATTACCTTAACCAGAAGCAATACATTAACGCGGAATTTTCGGGGAATGCCTACGCTAACCAAGAGGACGTTCCCAATGTCGTCAACCCTGATGAGGTCAACTTTAGGGTAGCCAACACCCTGGGGGCTGACGATGGACCTCTACCCCACCTCATTACTTTTCAGAAGGCGACCTTAACGAAAAAGGGGCGGGACATGCTTGCGGATATGGAAGCCCATCCTCCCGAAGATATGAAGACAGGGCCCAAGCTACCCATTCCCAATCAGCATATGCCTTTCCTGGAAAAGGTTATGGTCAAAGGCAACCTGAGTGACCCCTATGATGCCCGCGACGCTACCGAAGTGGTATTTCGGATTATGCGTGACGTCATGAGTACATCAGACGCCGACCGAGTTGAGGCAGAACTTCATGAATCAGCCACCGAAGGGGCCAGAGACAAGTCTCTTCGCATGGATGTGGCCGAACTCTGGCATGACACTAATCCCATCGTCAGCTTTCTGAGCCGTTTACGTCCGCCCCTAAAGGCTGAACCGCCCTTTGGCATCGACTCCACCCTGTTTCTGACCCGGGTAGATAACGAGGGTGCCATCCCTCCCACCTCAAACGGTGAGATTGTAACGAAAGCGGTTTTCTCCGCCACCAAAGATGAACTGTCTCAAGACCGCATTGAAACCATTGCCAAATGGTTACCCGAAGGTAAAGTAAGAACTTTCTGGGCAGAGGCTTAGGCAAGGAAACTGTAAGGCCGAAGGCTTTGGCGCAGGTGGTCTAACGAAGCTGTGCCAAAGCCCCAAGCGTTCCGTTTTATGCAGATGGGCTAGGGGCCTATCTGCATAACCTTTATGGTTGCCCCGGCGGCTACGGATTTTGTGCCGACAGGGACTACCGCCAAGGCGTTGGTGCCAGCCAGGTTAATTAGATTCCCGGAACTGTGGCTACCTCCAGCTAAATGGAAAATTTTGTGTAGTTCTGTTTCTGTTGTGGTCAGGCGTCCCCAGAGATAGGTCTCTCGACCACCGCCGGCCTTAAGGGCATCTTGAGTAGTCGCGGTTATCCATTGGGGAGACCACCCTTGAGGCAAGCCAGCACGTTTACGAATGGCGGGGGCAACAAACCGCCAAAAACTGACCAAAGCGGAGACGGGATTACCGGGTAGACCGAAGTACATAGCATTGCCGGTGATTTGGGTGGATTCCGAAGCGAGAAAAGTGGCTACCGTCAGTGGCTTCCCGGGTTTTAAAGCCACCGCCCGAATGTGTAGAGTAGCTCCCAGATCGGTTAACACCTGATCGACATAGTCATAATCCCCTACCGAGACCCCACCGGAGGAAACGATGATATCAGCTTTCTGTAAAGCCGTTCGAATTCCTTGAGCAAGGGCCTGAGGGTGATCCGCGACAATCCCCAAGGGTACCGGCACCGCTCCTGCCGCTTCAATGAGAGCAGCCAGGGCGTACTGATTTGAGTCAACAATTTGCCCTGGCTTCAACGGTTGGCCTGGTGTGACTAATTCATCTCCGGTAGAGAGAATAGCAACCCGGGGACGGCGGTAGACCGGCAGCGCAGCACATTGGGCCGCCGCCAAGATGGCAATTTCAGGCCCTCCCAATCGGGTGCCTGCCGTCAGCAATGGTTCTCCGGCTCGATAGAAACTCCCTTTATGGCGTACGTACTGATTCGGGGAGGGAGCCTCAAGCACGGTCACTTGATCGTCGTCTCGTCGGGTCACTTCCTGAATTACAACGGTGTCAGCTCCCTGGGGCATCATTGACCCGGTCAAAATTCGTGCCGCTTGACCGGGCTGAATAACCAGTGTCGGGAGTTTTCCCGCCGGAATATCCTCTGTAACCATTAAGTTGATCGGGTGCTCGGTGGTAGCCTGCTGCACATCGTTGTAGCGCACCGCATAGCCATCCATGGCGGAGTTATCCCAGTGGGGAAAGTCTAGGTCACTGCTGATGTTCTCAGCCAGGATTCTATGATTTGCAGCAGTTAGAGCAATTTGCTCAATATCGTCACCACCCCAGGGAAAAGGAGTCAGATCGAGAATTTTGGCCTCAGCCTCGGCGGCAGAAATCATGGAAAAACTAAAATTTTGGACGAGTGATGACACAGCTCAGGGTGAGGGTAGCCGAACCGGCTAGAGTAGCCGCAAGGGCGCTGTCTAACCCATTAAAAGCCAGAATACCGTAGAGAATAACGCCAAAAGAAGCAATCGCCCCCAAGGGAGTAGCCAGAAATTCGAAGAAATCCAGCATTCCCTCAAGAAATCTCAAGAACTGCAGTAGACGAGCCAGAAGTGCCATGATCATCGCCCTAGGAGCTGGTTGGGGTGAGATTAGGGTTCCACCCGCAAAACTTAGGATAAGGAAGTCCAGACTTTCTTACCCTAAGTAAGTACTTTAAGAATAACTGTTAAGCAGCTAACCATTGTTGTTGTTTGGAAAAACTTCCAAAAGCTAACTGAACCCGGCTATCGTTGGGCGTGGCGCTGACGGTAGTCGTCCATGTAAACCACATTGTCTGGAGGGGGAGAAACTTCTCCGTCAGGGGAAGCCACGGGCTCAGGTGAGGATGCCCCGTGTTCGGGAATTAGAATTTGAGTAAACCGTACATTGAGTTCTGCTTCAGGATTCCACTCCTGTTGCCGAACCCAACAGTGGTCGCGTTCACAGCGGACCACGAAAAAATCTGGGATATGGGCAGCCTGCCCCTTAAGCCGAATGCGCGAACCTGGCCGAATTGTTAAAAATGCCATAGAACTACGCCTGTGTGAGCCTTGCTTGGAAAAACACCAGCCTAGATCACTATAGACCCGACAAAGAAGTCTCACCGTGCTCTAGCCTACCCGGGGTTCTCCTATAGATTAGTGCATCCGAACTAACCTTGAGGATAAAAGTTATGAAAACTAGACATTTGTTAGACCAATCTTAGTCTAAACCTTGTCCAAGTCCAGAAGTTCTGCTAATCCGGAATATGTGCGGTACAAGTTAATGTTTAGCGCTAAATATTCCACAATGGTGATCAGACTCTACAATCCTGGCGACTGATTATTATCCATGACCACTACCCTCCAGCTGAAATCTTTATCTGAAGTACTGCGGTGGCGAAGGCAGCAGCTAACCCAGATATTCTCAGAACCGGTCATGATTGGTTCAGGGCAAGCTCTAGCTCGGAATTTTCCCGCTAATACCTATCCCTTTCGAGCGAATAGTCATTTCCTTTACTTTGCCGGTAAGCCTTTAGTCAACGCAGCAATTTGGCTCCATCAGGGAAAGATGACCCTGTTTTGGGATGAGCCTACCCTGGAGGATGCCCTGTGGCACGGGCCGGCCCCCTCTCGGGAGGATATTGCCCGGGATATTGGGGCCGATGCTGCTTTGCCTATGACAAAACTAGCCGAGCATTACTACGAGGCTGCTTTTCTGCCCTCCCAGGGCCATCTATTTTCGGACCTTAACCCTGAGCATATCGATAAAACTAGCAGCCAAAAGTTAGCAGAAGCCCTTGTGCAGTTACGTCTGACCCACGACGACTACGGTCTCGAACAAATTCAGGCGGCAGCAAGGGTTTCGGTGGCGGCCCACCGTACAGGGATGATGGCAACTCCTACGGCCAGCACCGAAGCAGAGGTCAGAGCTGCAATGGAACAGGTGATTCTGGCCTCCCAGATGACCTGCGCCTACAACAGCATAGTTACCGTCCATGGAGAAGTTCTGCACAACGAGCAGTATCACCATGCCCTGGGGCCTCAGGACCTGCTGCTGGCCGATGTGGGGGCCGAAGCACCCACAGGCTGGGCTTCAGATATTACCCGAACCTGGCCTGTATCTGGCCGATTCGATCCACCGCAACGGGCTATCTACGAAATTGTGCTCGCTGCTCACGATGCCGCCATTGCTGCTGCGAAACCCGGGGTGGAATACAAAGTTCTCCATTTATTAGCTAGTGAAACCCTTGCTGCCGGACTAGTGGATTTGGGAATACTACGGGGAAATCCTGAGGCCCTGGTGGAGCAAGATATTCATGCTCTCTTTTTTCCCCACGGGATAGGGCACCTTCTAGGCCTGGATGTTCACGACATGGAAGATTTAGGCGATCTGGCAGGATATGCCCCAGGACGAACCCGGAGCCAGCGTTTTGGTCTGACCTTTCTAAGACTCGATCGTCCCCTGCAAACCAATATGGTTGTGACCATAGAACCGGGCTTTTATCAGGTGCCGGGAATTTTAGGCCCAGTCCAAGCATCGGGAGACTACGACGAGTTTGTTAACTGGGATCTTTTAGAGGAATTTTCCTCGGTTCGGGGTATTCGCATTGAAGATGACGTGCAACTCACCCCGGAAGGTTGTCGAGTTCTCACTCAGGATTTACCCTCCGACCCAGATGATATTGAAGAACTGGTACTCTCAGGTCAGTAGTATCAGTTACGGTCCTGGCGGATCGCCTGGCGGGCTACGGCTATGGGGTGGCGGCACCGGAAATCTTTCATCGGCTGGAGCCCATTGGCACCGGGATTGAACCCAATGACCTGGGGCGGTTGCGCGGTAATGATGCCTGGTCCCACATCGTTGATTTTCTGAAGCAGGTTTTTAGTCATGATCTCCGCGCCAGTGACTAAAAGCTCAGCTTATTAATTGGTTCAGATAATTGTGATGATGGGCTCTGGTCGGGCATGGTAGCTGCAGCAAATCTAAGTATAGACTTAAGGATATCGCTCAAGGCAAAAGCATAGATATTTGTCTTCTATTCTTCTAGGCGACATCAATGTCAGGTTTGAGCACCCAACCTCTCGCCTTGAGGCACTCACCATCACAGATGAATTTCTGACCGGAGTTTCCGTCACGGGCGGGCTTTGGCTCGCCACCGCCACATACACAACTGATCAGCATGGAGCAGACACCATGAACAAATTTGACTCAACTAAACTACGGACCAAATTTGACAACACCAGGGAAGGCTGGCTAGTGCAGGTATATAACGGCGATCGCCGTCTGCTCTGCGTGCTCGAGTCGTCTCACGCCTGGACTTTTTTGTTGGGCTGTGGGTTCGGTCTCCTCCTGGCGGTGGGTTGGTTTAACCTCGCCAGTGCCAGTCCTTCCCCGACCTATGAACCGGCAACAACTCCCCCCGAAATGTGGATTGATTAACTCAGCCATTCCTTAAAGAGTGGTGCCCATGCAACTCTTCTGAAACCTGACCTGTTCCCTTGTTCTGACCCAGGTGGCAATTGCTATGAATGCCGCAGAGGCCAGGTTATTGAGTTTGACGGCGTCAGCCAACGCCATTGGGGAAGTGCCGTCATAGAAAGCTCTTGCTCAATAACACCAATCCATGGAGAAAGTTCTGCGATCGCAATTCCCATTGACCAGAGATATGTGGTGGATCGCCAAACAAAAGGAAAACTTATGATTTGAATTTGACATTGCTCTTCAAATCCCCGTTAGGAAGCGCAAAAATCTGCGGATTCCAGGATAGACTTAAGCACATAGAGATTCAGGTCTTGATAGATCAGGGTCTATGAAAGGCGATGCAGAACCGCAATTGCTTTTCAACCACCTTCAGAGAGCGGCCCTCTCTGAAAACCGTGGAGACAGGTTTTTGCATAACCCCTGTCCCGCAGGGGTGAGGTGCTTCACCCTTACTCTTTAAAGCTCATTGATCACAGTAATCGCTCCTCACCAGAGGAGGCGGAAGGAGGTTTTAGTGGATTTCTTGTCCGATTTTTTGACGAAATTTGGGTCACAGTTGCAGTCCCCAACCCTTGGCTTCCTGATGGGCGGTATCATCATTGCCGCCCTTGGTAGCCGACTGGCAATTCCAGATGCGATCTATAAGTTCATCGTCTTCATGCTGCTCATCAAAGTCGGCCTGAGCGGCGGCATTGCAATCCGCAATGCCAATCTGGCGGAGATGCTGCTGCCCGCGCTGTTTGCCATGGTCACGGGGATCCTGATCGTGTTCATCGGGCGTTATACGTTGGCCAAGCTGCCGGGCATCAGAACCGTAGATGCCCTTGCCACTGCGGGCTTGTTCGGTGCTGTGAGTGGTTCCACCCTGGCCGCCGGCATCACGGTCCTGGAAGGTCAAGGCATCGAATACGAGGCCTGGGCTGGCGCACTTTATCCCTTTATGGACATCCCAGCGCTGGTGACGGCCATCGTCCTGGCCAGTATTTATACCAACAAGCAGAAGCGCGACAAGTATCTCAAAAACGAGAAGTTTCTCAGCAAGGACGAGTACAGCGGCATGCAACCGGTTGCCGCCGGGGGGTATGCCAGCGAGCCGCCCGTTCCCGCAGGCGGATATCCCACTACCGATCCGCGCAGCGCTGCAGGGGGCTATTCCGGCGATATCGGTGGTTCCTCAGGGGTCTATTCCAGTGAGCCGGGGGGTGCCCCAAGCAAGCGGGTGAAGATCTGGCCGATCATACAGGAAAGCCTTCAGGGCTCTGCCCTATCGGCACTGCTGCTTGGTCTCGCTTTAGGTCTGCTAACCCGCCCTGAAAGTGTCTACGAGAACTTCTACAATCCCCTCTTCCGCGGCCTACTTTCGATCCTGATGCTGATCATGGGTATGGAGGCCTGGGCAAGGCTCAATGAACTGCGCAAGGTGGCCCAGTGGTACGCCATATATGCCGCGATAGCGCCGTTATTGCATGGGTTTATCGCCTTCGGTCTCGGTATGATTGCCCACTACGTGACGGGGTTCAGTCCTGGCGGCATGGCGCTTCTGGCCGTTATTGCTGCCTCCAGTTCAGACATCTCAGGGCCGCCCACGTTACGAGCCGGTATTCCGTCTGCCAATCCTTCCGCCTACATCGGCGCTTCTACAGCCATCGGTACGCCGATCGCGATTGCCATCGGCATACCGCTCTTCGTTGGGCTTGCCCAGGCGATGACAGGTGGCTGATCTCAATCGGGCCACGGTCTGACGGTGTTACTCTGGCCCAGCAATCAAGTAATTTAATCAATACATACGTAAGGAGGTAACCAACATGGCCAAGCCAGCCAACAAGCTTGTCATCGTCACGGAAAAGTTGTTGCTGAAAAAGATCGCCAAGATCATTGATGAAGCTGGGGCGACTGGTTATACGGTGGTAGATGCTGGCGGTAAAGGCAGTCGCAATGTGCGCTCTTCAGGACAACCCAGCGTTTCCGACACCCAGGCGAATATCAAGATCGAGGTGCTCACCGAAAATCGGGATATGGCCCTGAAGATTTCGGACAGGGTTGCATTGGAGTTCTTCGACAATTACTCGGGCATCGCCTATATCTGTGAGGCGGAGGTGCTGTACGCACACAAGTTCTGTGGGCCAGACGGCTGTTGAATCGAGACGACGCAGACTCAAAAAGCCGGGGTTATGCCCCGGCTTTTTGGCTTGGAGGGGAGTTTACGCCGATTGCTTCTTAATATTTATCCTGTTGATGAAATTCTCATCCTCCCCAAACAACGGAAATATACCTCAAGGGTGAGAGTTCTCCGCTGTTGGGATGACGTTAGGGTGAGGCCGTAGGACTCAAGCTGAAGCGTTTGGTCTGACTGCTCTCCTGATATCTCCTGGCAATACCTATGAAAACTTTTCGGCGATCTGCGGCTGCAGTCATTGTTTTACTTCTGCTCGTAGCCCTCGCCCTGTCGAAAACCCTGGTCCACTTTCTGACGGATATCTGGTGGTTCGATGCCGTGGGCTATCTGGACACCTTCTGGACCCGTATCACCTGGCAAATTGGGGTATGGGTCGCCACCTTTGTCGTCTACTTCCTGTTTCTGTTGGCCAACTATCGGTTGGCCATGCACTTTACCCGCGATCGCAGCTTCGAGGCCCTGGCCCAGCGGGGATGGGAGGACTATACCCGCCTGATTCCCTACGGGCTTGTGGCCTTCATCGCCATCTTTGCCTTTCTGGCGGCGGGCAGCGCAGTATCTGCCTGGGAGAGCATCCTGCAATTTTTGAACCCCACCGACTTTGGCACCGTTGACCCCCTGTTTGAGCGAGATATCGGCTTCTACGTCTTTCGCCTGCCGTTCTGGGAAGG
>CAZPYG010000107.1:11692-16610 GCA_964590465.1 uncultured bacterium
CTGCTCTATTCCACCGGGGGGGTTGTCTTTGGGGCCGGCTACACCGACGCCAACGCCCGCCTGCAGGCCTACTGGTTTATGGTGTTTGCCACCCTGGCCCTGGCGGCGTTGTTCATTGCCACCCTGTGGCGGCGCACCTTCAGGTTAGCCACCACGGGCATGGCCATTTATGTGGCGGCCTACTTTCTGGTGGTGGTGCTCTACCCCTGGGGGCAGCAGCGGTTGATCGTCGAGCCCAATGAGCTGGCCAAAGAGCGCCCCTTCATTGCCTACAATATCGCCCTCACCAATGCGGCCTATGAGTTGGAAACCGTCGAGCGGCGTGGCTTCCCTGCCCAAGAACAGCTCACCAGGGCCGACATCGCCGATAACCAGGCCACCATCCGCAACATTCGCCTGTGGGACTATCGCCCCCTGCTCAGCACCTACCGTCAACTGCAGGAAATTCGCCCCTACTACCGCTTTGCAGATGTAGACATCGACCGCTACACCCTGAACGGCAACTACCGCCAGGTGATGCTGGCCCCCCGGGAGCTGGACTATGACCAGGTGCCGGCAGATGCCCAGACCTGGGTAAACGAACGGCTGAAGTACACCCACGGTTTCGGCCTGGTGATGAACCCGGTGAACCGGGTGACCTCCGCAGGGCTACCGGAATTTTTCATTCGCAACATTCCCCCGGTTTCCGAGGTGGATTTGCCCCTGGAGGAAATGGCCATCTACTACGGTGAAGAAACCACCAACTACATCCTCACCGGCATGGCTACGGAGGAGTTCGACTACCCCCAGGGCAGCAGCAATGCCTACACCACCTACGAGGGCAGTGGGGGCGTGCCGATTCCTTCCTTCTGGCCGCGCCTGGCCTACGCTTACGACTTCGGCAGTCTGGACGTTCTGATCTCCAACTACTTCACGGCAGACTCGCGGATTCACTACCGGCGACAGATCCGCGATCGCATCCGTACCGTTGCCCCCTTCCTGAAGCTCGACGGCGACCCCTACATCACCGTGATCGACGGCGGAATGCAGTGGATTGTGGACGCCTACACCACCAGCCGCCGCTACCCCTACTCTGAGCCGGTGGCCCAAACCGCCGAGATTGTGCCTGGCCTATCCGGTAGTGCCGCCGAGCCGGTGGTAGGCAGAAACGTCAACTACATTCGCAACTCCGTCAAAGTGGTGGTGGATGCCTTCGACGGCACCATGCGCTTTTTCGTGGTGGATGAGACGGACCCGGTGCTGGCCACCTATCGCAAAATTTTTCCGGGGCTGTTTGAGGCCAGCGACACCATCCCCGCCAACGTTCGGGAGCATTTTCGCTATCCCCTGGACCTGTTTAAGGTGCAGTCCCAGGTATATCTGCTCTACCACATGAGCGACCCGGAGGTGTTCTACAACCGGGAAGACCTGTGGCGCTTCCCCACGGAAAGCTACGAAGGCAGCCAGCAGCTGATGGAACCCTACTACATCATCATGCGGTTGCCGGAAAGGGAGACGGAAGAGTTCATCCTGATTTTGCCCTTTGTGCCCGTCAGCCGGGACAACATGATCGCCTGGATGGCCGGTCGGTCAGACGGCGAAAACTACGGGGAACTGCTGCTGTACGAGTTTCCCAAGCAGGAGCTGGTGTATGGCCCCAGCCAGATCGAAGCCCGCATTGACCAGAACCCCGACATCTCCCAGCAGCTCACCCTCTGGAGTCAGGAGGGCTCCCGCGTGATTCGGGGCGACCTGCTGGTGATTCCCATTGAAGAGTCTCTGCTGTACGTGGAACCCGTCTACCTGCGGGCGGAGCAGGGAGAACTCCCCGAACTGCGCCGGGTGATCGTCACCCACGGGGAACAGGTGGTGATGGCAGAAACCCTGGAGCAGGCCATCGCCGCCATCTTCGGGGAACCCGTCAGCCCAACCGCTGGCACCCCTGCCGGAGAAACCCCCGTTATCGGTGCCGAGGGACGCTCCCTGATAGATGCCATTGCAGAGACCTACGGGCAATCGCAAACCGCCCTCGACCAGCGCGACTGGCAAACCTACGGCGAGACCCAGCGGGAGCTGGAGCAACTGATTCAGGAATTACAACAGCAGACCCAGGCGACCCCCCAGTAAGGCCGTCAGGATAAAGCTTCTAGTATGGCCCTGGCGATATCTTCAGAACAATGAAGATGGGAAGCGTGGTCGGCCCCTTTAGGAGATCTCTTAAAACAAATTTACCCATTTTGTGAGGCACTTACCAAGGGCGCAGGGCCTGCGCCCCTAATCGGGGGTATTTTCTTTTCCAGAATTCTCTTTAATCCAAACCAAACGGCTTTGGACAATGTACTGGCTAAGTTTCTTTGTTTTGCCAGGGCCAGTTGCCTGTTAGCTCGACCTCCAGGGTAAAGCTCAGGAAAGTCCGAATCAGAACGATCAGAGACAACACCCCCACTGTTTGAAAACTCAGATCCACCGCAACCGTATGGATAATATACCCGCCTGTAAATAGGAATTTATCCCAACAATAATACCGTGCCTCTGGCACAATACTCGTTTCTCAGGAAAAAAACTGACCCATTCCCTGAGGGCAATAGCGTCATCCTGGCTGCTAACGGCCTGATGCAGGGCGGTATGCTGATGGTCTGATCATAGGGGGGATCAGGCTGTTCCCCTAGAGGGAAATATTCCTGTTTAAGTCCCGTATCCAGGTCACGTTTTAAGGTGCGGTCAACGCACAAGCCCGAGGGGCGGATGGGCCGGGCAGTGCGGCTTAGTCCAGGAACTCAGCTACCCTGACTGGGTCAGGCGGATGGTGACTTAGGTGATGGCGACAATTCTCCCCTGCTCCAGCACCAAGACCTGATCAGCTCGCTGCAGCACAGCCGGACGGTGGGAGATTACGAGCCCACTGGCCCACTCGCCGACGGCAAATAAACGTTCCCACAGGCGCTGTTCAGTCTCTACATCCAGGGCGCTGGAAAGGTCGTCAAAAACCAGCAACTCAGCCTGGCGCAGCAGCATACGAGCGGCGGCGGCCCGTTGTTTTTGTCCACCAGAAAGCCGCAGCCCTCGGGTGCCGATCAGGGTATCGAGCCCCTCGGGCAGGGTCGCCAAATCCTGGTCGAAGACAGCGGTGGTGATGGCTGTTTCCAGGTGGCTCCTGGCGTCTACACTGTCGAGTCCCAACAGCAAGTTTTCTCGCAACGAGGTGCTGAAGAGTTGAGGAATTTGAGGGGTATAAGCCGCGTTGGGTGGAATCAGGAAATTGCCTGGATCATTGACTTCGACTCCATTCCAAAAGAGTTGACCGGCTTGCTTCGGTAACAGACCGAGCAGCACTCGCAACAAGGTTGTTTTGCCTGCACCAACCTGGCCGGTAATCACCGTTAAGCTCCCTCTTCGGAGGGTGAAACTGATATCTGTAATTCCGCTATTACTGTTTGGATAGCGATAGCACAGCCCTTCGATGCGAAGTTCTTGCAGCGGTTCGACAAGCGTCCGCTGAGAATAAGAGGGTAGAACCGGTTGAGGGCCGAGGATAGGTTTGAGGTAGAGGGGGTGGGGGTAGGTGAGGGGAGAGGAGGGGCCGGTAGGTGGGTTGGGAGATGGTTGAGAGTCAACTTCATCGGGTAGGGACTGATTAACGCTGCCCCGCTCCCACACTCCCACTAACCCCGCCATGCGCTCAAAGGAGACTTCGCTTTGCTTAAGAGCGGCCAGAAAACCGCCAAAGAAGGCCAGAAAGTAGGTGACGAAGGAGAGGTAGTAGACAAACAGGGCAAAGTCGCCCACGGTCAGTTGTCCCTGGGTACCCAGGCTCTGGGAGGCGAGCAGCAAAATTAGGCCGGTGCCGAGGCTGACGATGTTTTCGAAGCCGGAGTTGAGGAGGGCGGTAAAGACCTGGTCGCGTACCATCAGGTCGCGTCTGCGATCGCACCGCTGCCGCAACTCATCCAGCATCTGAGCCTCCGCCCCGGCTACTTTGACGGCCTGCACAGTGGTAAACATTTCGCCAATCAGCCCAGTGACTTTTTGGGTGGCCTGGCGGCTGGCGCGGCGGTAGCGTTTGAGGCGATGTTCGGCCTGGTGGGCCAAGGCTGCGATCGCGCACAGGGGTAAAAACACGAGTAGAGTCATCGTCGGGTTTACGCTCACCAGCAGGGCAACGGAGGCCACCGCAAACACCCCGGCGGCAAAAATTTCGTTGGTGCCAACCACCGTGTCTTCAATTTGGAAAGCATCATCCCGAAAGTAGCTGAGGATTTCGCCAGAGGAGGCATTCTGCCCATTCGCGCCTCCCGTTGCCAGCTCTGCGCCGGGTCGTTTTAGTAGCTCATACAGCAGGTTATGCCGCACCAGGCCACTCATCAAAAAACGGTGCTGAGTCTTGGTAACGCGCCCGGCAAAAATCGCCATCACCCGGGCCAGGCCTACCGCCACGAACAGCCCAATCCACACCCAGGGTGAGTCGACCCGAGACTGATGGGTCAGGCTATCAAAAAACTCCCGAATCAACACCCCTGGCACCGCAGGTAATCCCAGAATAAACAGCCACAAAAAGGTGTCTATGCAGTAAAGCCTCTGGGCATAGCGGATTAGCTGCCAGAGGAATTGGTGGATCGGGAGCATGGAAGTGGATGGTTAAAGGGTTAGGTAGTGCGGGGTTGTCAGGTTTCAGGGATCGGGTATCAGGTTTCAGGGGCCGGGTAATTGCATGTTGGATGAGGGCCTGTATCCCAAGATTGAGAACCAATTTTGGCCCAGGCTATTCAAACTATCATGGCGTCCCGTGGTCTGAATTCGGGACCGGGGATAACGATAAGAATGCCTGTTTCCTATAGTCTTACGTTTGTCCCCTTAAGTCTCAACTCAACCACTTGTCGGATGCCCGTTTCCACATCCCGCCAGGCCGAGTCGCGGTTGTTCCACAGGGTAATGGCTTTGC
>CAZPYG010000108.1:0-16605 GCA_964590465.1 uncultured bacterium
GGTCTCCTGAGTTATCGGGATTGTAGACCGCTTACACAAAATTCTGAACAGTCTCCATAGTGGTGACTCCTGGGTGGATTCGTTGACTTTACTGTCGCAGTTTGGACCGGTCTGAACCACAGGAGATTAGGAGGTTAAGGCAGAACTTAGCAGTGATTTCCGACCGGGAATTTTTATGGCAACCCCACGGACTAAACCCGACAGCAAAAAGCCCCACCGTTGTCGGGGAGACCGTGGCATGGTTGTCCCGAACCCTCCCGCGAAAAAGTCACCCTCACCGTTCGCGGCAGCGCCCCCAGCCCCCAGCGAGTCATCCACGAACTTTACCGGGTCTTTACCGGGTCGGCTTTGCCGAAGTACGCGAATGGAGCCGACCTATTCCTACGGGAAAGGTGAATGAGGTCATGCGGGTGCTTACTCGGTTGGTAATTAGGGGGTGATTGTAAGCTTAGGAGATCTCCTGAAACAAAATTACCTGTTTTGTGAGGCACTCCCAAAGGGCGCAGGCCCTGCGCCCCTACTCGGGGGTATTTTCTTCCCGAGAATTCTCCTTAAGGCCCTTCAAGACGCTATCTTCTGCCACCATTAGACCCAGGGCACCTGAACGAGAGGCTTTGCCCTGCTGGCTCTGCATTGGAACGAGAGTGGCTCCCATCTCTTCGAGGGGCTGAACATGAGAGTTACTTGGCGACGTCCAGGGCTTCGTTTTCCTCAGTATCGCTTTCCTCTGCCGGTTCGGCGGTAATGACGGCTTCTTCTATGAGAAGACCGTCTCCATCCATCAAAATGCCGCTGACCTGCACTTCTCCTGCGTTGGAGGCAATGCGAGCAGCGCCACTGCCCAGAGCGCTATCGCCAGCGGTATAGACCACATTGCCCCCGGCGTTAAGCTGTTCGGCGATATCGGCCTGAATGGCTTCCCGAATCAGCTGGGCACCGGCGGCTGCCATGACCTCTTCCAGTTGGGAAACCCAGCTATGCTCAATCACAGCAACGATGGCTGAGCTGTTGGGAGTCAGGGCAGAACCAAGCTCCTTCATTTCTGATTTCAGGGCAGCTCCCTTTAATTTGCCGGTGAGGTAACCCACCAGGCCACCTCCTGCCGCAACGGCTGCCGCCGGGGGTGCGGCGATCAAACCGATGACGCCACCAATCACCCCGCCTGTAACAAAGCCTTTGGCCTTGCGCTTCTTGGCGTCGGTAATTTTGAGCTTGCCTTTTTCATCCTTAACGACGACTGCCGCATCTTTGATGCCAATCAGTCCGGCTTTTTTACCCTGCTTGAGGTCATCCATCAGCTGTCCGGCAGCGTCGGGTGAGTTAAACGCCGCCACGATTACCTGTACGGGATTGTCTGACATTTTTCTCTCTCCTAAACTTTCCTGAATGGACTGTATCTCGGTGATTTCTACTAGGAGTGTTGAGTCTCCAATAGGTCTCTGCAATAGACACTGCCTCGAAGCTTAATCCCAAAATATATAAAACTAATAAGAAACCAGCTATCGGCACATTGCCCTGCACATTCACTATCTGAAAAGAGCCTGCTGAACTCAAGAATTCATCAGTTTCATATATTCTCGTTGTAGTTGTAGTTTGCGGATATTACAACCCGCTTTAAAGGCTTAAATTCTGGCTCAATAAGCCTTTAACTAACATTGATATCACTGGGATGTGTAACCCATGCAGTCATTATCACGACCGGAGGAAACCGCTGTCGCTGGCCCAGTCTCTACTGGCCATTTGCCCGCACCCACTCTGGTTGCGGACCTGGTAAGGGAAGCCTTTGACCATTTTGGGGAAGACCAGGCGAAGGCAAAGCTGGGGGTGAACAGTACGGGCTTGCCGTTCAATTCCGTGATTGCCCTGGAGCAGATTGATCAGGGCACCAATAATCCCATGGTGAATGCAGGGGCGATCGCAGCCACCAGTCTGGCCCCCGGCGCAGCCGCTGAGGAAAAGTGGCGGTTCATCCAGAGGGAGCTATCCCGCTTTGCGGGTAGGGACCTGTCGCTGAACGAGGAGGTTTACCAATCTGAAGCGGCTACCAACCAGCGCAACCGGGGCATCGCCAAAATTCTGCAGGCCTACGATCGCATCTTCTTCGATCCCCTGGAAGCCACGGATGTCTATACCCGCCAGTGCTCCTTGAACGTAACCGCCAGGGACCTCGCCGTTATGGGGGCAACCCTGGCCAACGGTGGCGTTAACCCGGTGACCAAAGAGCGGATTATCGATCCCATCCACTGTCAGCATGTGCTGGCGGTCATGGTCACCGCTGGCCTTTACGAAAATTCCGGCGACTGGCTCTACGAAACGGGGTTACCCGGCAAGAGCGGTGTCAGCGGCGGTATGGTGACCGTCTCCCCCGGCAAGGGAGGGTTGGGAACCTTTGCGCCACCCCTGGATGAAGCGGGGAACAGTGTCCGGGGGCAGCTTGTGGCCCGGTTTTTGTCTGAGAAGTTGGGGCTGAATTTGTTTGCCTCTCGTCCTTTTGAGGCACCTGAGGGGGGCTGGGGTGGAGAGGCTGGGGTGGGCTGATGGTTGCGGAGGTGGAGAGGTGGGCAACATTGTGGACGAGTTCAATACCGCCCCCACTACGGTGGGGACGGCCATCGTGGCCTACTCCCTGTCGGTGGCGGGGTTTGTCATGCTGGGGGCTGGTTTTCGCCAATGCGGCTGCCCCGACTGCGCCCCTGGGCCTTTCCCCCGCACCATCATGGAGTCCCAGTTGCACCGTGGGGCGCTTCTACCCCAGGTAGGGTTCGGCCTTTCGGGCCGAACCTGGGATTCCCACCCAGGGGAGAGTGACAGCCCGAAACCATCAACTCCCACGGCCAAACCTGTAGGTTGGCATACCCTTCGATTCTGTAGCCACCCTGAACAAATCCCCTGCCGTGTAGCATTGCTGCACCTCTTTCTGGGTTAACCCGACGGCAGCGGAAGTGATGTATAAATCCGATAGTTCGGGACCGCCGAAGGTGACGCTGGTGGGGCGAGGCACCGGCATTTTGACCCGCCAGAGTTCCTTTCCGGTAGGGTCAAAACAGGCAATGGCCCAGCCGTCCCACAGGGCTGACCAGAGATTGCCTGCGGTGTCGATGGTCAGACCGTCCGGTTCTACGGATTCATGGCTGAGATCCACCAGCACCCGACGATTGCTGATGGTGCCTGCATCGCCGTCGAAGTCATAGGCAAAGATCTTGTGCTGGAAGGAGTCCGTCAGATAAAAGATCTGGCCGTCGGGGCTCCAGCCCAACCCGTTGGAAATGGTCAACCCCGTCTCCATGAGTTCCACCGAGCCATCGGGATCATAACGGTAGAGGGCGGCTTGCTCGGGGGTATCGCTGACGGTGCCAATCCAGAAGCGCCCCTGGGGATCACACTTACCGTCGTTGCAGCGGGTATCGACCCGGCTGGAGAGGTCAAGCTGCACCAGGGTCTTGATGTCGCCGGTTTGGAGATTCAGGTCGGCCAGGCTGTCCTTTAGGGCAATCAGCAAATGATCGGGAGCAGATGGGGCGAGGGCGCTGACCACTTCCCCGGTGTCGAAGTAGCGGTTGTGCCCGGTGGCGGGGTCAAACTGATGGACCCGGTGATTGTAGACATCCACCCAGAGCAGCTTTTGGTCAACGGCATCCCACACCGGGCCTTCTCCCAGGCGGGCGCGGGCATCAAGGATGTTCTGGGGCGGGTGGATTGGAGGTTGAGTCATCATTAGAATTTAAAGTCTGTAGGATGGGCAAAGCAACGCGTGCCCATCATTTCTTGATTCAGCTTTTGATGGGCACGGGCTGAAGCCCTTTGCCCATCCTACGGTGCTTAGCTGCGATACGACGTCAGTTCTCCAGAAGCCATGGTGTCCAGAATCATCTCTGGGGTGACAAATCCCAGGGCCTGAATAATCCGAGCGATGCAGCCGGTCCAGCCGGTCTGGTGGCTGGCCCCAATGCCGGCCCCGTTGTCGCCGTGGAAGTATTCATAGAACAGAATCAGGTCCTGCCAGTGGGGGTCAGTCTGAAACTTTTCGGCTCCGCCGTAAACCGGGCGACGACCGGACTCATCCTTAAGGAAAATGCTGACCAGCCGTTCGCTGATGCCCTGGGCAACTTCGTAGAGGGTCTTCATGTCCCCAGAACCGGTGGGATATTCCACCTTGAAGGAGTCGCCGTAGTAGCTGTAGAGCTGCAGGAGAGCACGTAACAGCAGTAAATTCACCGGCATCCAGATCGGCCCCCGCCAGTTGGAGTTACCACCGAACATGCCCGAGGTGGAATCTCCCGGTACGTAGCCCACCTTGTAGTCCTGCCCGGCATGGTTAAACACGTAGGGATGATCCAGGTGGTAGCGGGATAAGGACCGAATCCCATAGTCACTGAGGAACTCTGTCTCATCCAACATACGGGAGAGCACCCGGCGCAGCTTATCTTCGTTGAGGACGGAGAGCATCAGCCTGCCCCGTTCGCCGGACTGGTTGGGGAGCTGAATATTACCCATCAGGTCATCGTGGGCTTCAACGAACTTGAGGGCTTCGCGCTTAAAGCGAGGCAGTTTGTCTAAGGCTTCACTGGGGAAGACGGCAACCGCCATCAGGCAGAGAAGCCCCACCAGCGATCGCACCTTCAGCCGGGTGGCCTCTCCATTGGGGAAGCGCAGCACGTCGTAGAAGAAGCCGTCTTCTTCGTCCCACAGTTCGTCGTTGTGTTCGCCAATGCGGTCCATGGCCCCGGCAATCCACATGGTGTGTTCGAAGAACTTGATGGCAAAGTCTTCGTAGAGGGGGTCGTGGAGGGCCAGCTCAATGGCAATCTGCAGCATCCGCTGGCTGAAAAATACCATCCAGGCGGTGCCGTCGGCCTGCTCCAGGTAGCCCCCCGTGGGCAGGGGGGAACTGCGGTCAAACACGCCGATGTTGTCCAGCCCCAAAAAGCCGCCCTGGAAGAGGTTGTTGCCCCCCTCATCCTTGCGATTCACCCACCAGGTGAAGTTAATCACCAGCTTGGAGAAGGCGTACTTGAGGAAATCGATGTCGCCCACGCCGCCGTTGCGTTCGCGATCCCTGACGTAAATTTCCCAGGTGGCGAAGGCGTGGACGGGGGGGTTTACGTCCCCAAAGTTCCACTCGTAGGCGGGGATTTGACCATTGGGGTGCAGGTAGTCTTCCCGCAGCATCAGCATCAGCTGATCCTTAGCAAAGTCTGGGTCAATCAGGCTGATGGGAATGACATGGAAGGCCAGATCCCAGGCGGCATACCAGGGATACTCCCACTTGTCGGGCATGGAAATGATGTCGTCGTTCTGCATGTGGAACCAGTCGCTGTTGCGCACATGGCTGCGCTCATTCACCGGGGTCCATGGGGTCACTCCCCGCTCCCGCAGCCACAGGTTGAGGTCGTAGTAGAAGTACTGCTTGGTCCACATCATCCCCGCCAGAGCCTGCCGCATGACATTGGCCCGGTCAGGTTCCGCCAGCACCGCCGGAGGAATCACCGTGGCATAGAACTGATCCGCTTCCTGCTGACGGGCGGCAAAGGTCTGGTGGAAATAGTCACCGAAGGGATTGCCCACCTGATCGGGAGCGCTTTTAGTGAGGCGCAGGTTGAGGCTGACGGTTTCCCCTGCACCCACCGTCAGCCGGTAGTGGGGAGAAACTTTCGTGCCGATGTTTTCGGGATTCACTGCATCCGGTTTGCCCTGGACGATGTAGTCATTAATACCGTCCTTTACATAGGGACTGGGGTTGGGCTCCCCAAACACCCGTTCCCGATTGGTGTCGTTTTCGGTGAACAACAGGGGCACTTCACCGTCGCAATAAAAGTAGTAGTCCTGCACGTACTGAATCAGATCGGGATTGTTGACATGGGCATGGACGACCTTGCTATGGCTTGCCGAAATTTCCGACAGAGCAGATCGGGGACCGCAATCAATCCATGACCAGGTATTGCGAAACCACAGGGTGGGCAACACATCCAGGGGGGCGGCTTCGGGTCCCCGGTTGGCGATGGTGATCTTAATCAGCAGGTCCTCGGCGTTGGCCTTGGCGTACTCGACAAATACATCAAAGTAGCGGTCATCATCGAAGATGCCGGTATCCAGCAGCTCGTATTCCAGGGTGTAGCGGTCCCGCTGGCGGTTAGTTTCCCCCAGATCCTCGTAAGGGAATTCCCCCTGGGGATATTTGTAGAGGTACTTCATGTAGGAATGGGTAGGGGTACTGTCCAGGTAGAAGTAGTACTCCTTCACGTCTTCCCCGTGGTTGCCCTCGCTGTTAGTGAGGCCAAACAGCCGCTCCTTGAGAATGGGGTCCTTGCCGTTCCACAGGGCCAGGGCAAAGCACAGCAGATTGTGGCTATCGGTGATGCCGCCCAGGCCATCTTCTCCCCAGCGGTAGGTGCGGGAGCGAGCCTGGTCGTGGGGAAAATAGCTCCAGGCATTGCCGTCGTTGCTGTAGTCTTCCCGCACCGTGCCCCACTGGCGTTCGCTCAGGTAGGGTCCCCATTTGTACCAATCGACGTTGCCCTCACGAGCCTGCTCAAGCCGTTGTGATTCCGCCGTCATACATGCCTCATGGGTTTTATGAATAGATGGGCCCAGATGATCCTATGACTCACTTATATGAAAGAAATATGAGCCTAAGATTCGCAGGATGGGTAAATGGCCTAAGCCCGTGCCCATCAACAGAGACGTTGGTTGAAAAGATGATGGGCACGCTCTGCTTTGCCCATTCTACGGTTCCTCTCTCCCTTGCTCCCCTGCTCTCTACGCTGACCACGGTTCCCGAAAATCGGCATATAACGTCAAACCCCCATCGATATAAAGGGTCTGCCCGGTGATGTACGCCGCTTCGTCGGAAGCGAGAAACGCCGTTGCCGCCGCCATTTCTTCAGAAGTCCCCGGTCGCCCCATGGGGATGTGGCTTTCGACGGTGGCTTTTTTGTCGGGATCATCCACCCAGTCTTCGTTGATGGGGGTGATGGTGGCACCGGGGGCGATGGCATTCACGCGGATCTTTTGGGGGGCATATTCCAGGGCCAGGGTTTTGGTCAGGTTGCCCATGCCCCCCTTGCTCATGGAGTAGCTGAGGTACTGGGGCCGGGGAATAATTTCATGGACGCTGGAGACGTTGATGATAATGCCGGGACGGTCCTGGTTGAGCCACCGCTGAATAGCTTCCCTTGCGTACAGGTAGGGTCCCCGCAGGTTAACGGCAAGCACCTGATCCAGCTTTTCGGTGGGCATTTCGTGGGAGGGATACTCCGACTGAATGCCGGCATTATTAATCAGAATATTCAGACCGCCAAAGGTGTCGAAGACTGACTGGCAGACGTTCAAAACATCTTCTTCTTTGGAGGCATCCCCCTGCACAAAAAGGGTTTTGACACCGTCATGGCCGGCTTCCTTAGCCTGCTTGAGGGCTTCAGATTCAGTCGCTTTAGCGCCCTCCAGGTCTTTGCGATAGTTGATGGCGATGTTACATCCTTCCGCCGCCAGACGAATGGCGATGGCCTGACCGATGCCTGAGCTGGCACCTGTAATCAGCGCGGTTTTACCAACCAGTCCTTTCATTACTTTTACTTCTCCATGAGTTCAAACTAACGGGGGAGATTTGACTCCAGTAAAAACCTAGTGGGAGATTGAATGGGGCAACACTCTCTTTCTGAGGATATCTCCGGATCTTAACGGTTTACGATGTCATCTCAACCTGGGCTCTGGGGTTGAGGGGCAGTTTTTCGTTGAACTAACTCTGATCACGCCCGTTGCTGAGTCCCTTAAATCCAGGTGTAGTCAGCTTTTGGGACAGTCACCCATCGCGCCAGAAAAGGGTAAGAAAGTTCTTACCCTTTTCTTACTATCCTTTTACTATCCGTCTCCTATAGTTATTGAGACACCTGCACTGGAAAAACAAAAACCATTCCAAAGACAACAGGATCGGGCCCAAAAAAACATAGTCTTCAGCGGCCATTGTCCAGAATTATCCATTGGAATGTTGATTTTCTGCGGTGAAAGGTGTCTGACTTTATTGTTCAACCTTGCGAAGGCTAGGTTTATTAGGAGGTTTCGTCATGTTTACTCAACCCACTCAACTTAATCCCGCAGGTACTGACCTCTTTAAAGGCTTCGGAGAATTGGTTCAAGAACTCTCTGAGGCAGATGAAGCGATCATTGCAGGCGGAGATGGTTTCGACCGCCGTAGCCGTCGCCGTTCCCGCCGTTCTCGCCGCCGTAGCCGTCGTCGTCGCACCCGAATTTTTGATTAAGAGAAACTTCGATTTTCCTGAGTAGGAAATTCGGGAACTCTAAAAGGTAGAACGCTTATCTTTGAAAACTCAAATAGGGGTTCTACCTTTTTGCCCTGTCATATTATCCGTTTTACTTGATTGTAATGCAGCCTCCATTAGAGGAATCCCAATTATTTCGTTATCTTAGTTTGTTAGGAATTTGTTGTGAGGAGCAGGGGGATAAGCTCTGCGCTGTCCAATCTAAGACAGGTAAGAATTTTAATCTGCTAGCTCGCCTAGAAGATGGTCGTGCTTTTTTAGTCAAGCAGGAGGCCCGCAATGCCGAGGGGAAGGCTCGGGGAGATCTGGCCCATGAGTGGCAATTGCATGAACTGTTTCGTTACCAGCCCCAGCTAGCTCCGCTTCGTCAGATGGTATCCCAGGCAGTCGCCTTTGATGCTACGAATGATGTACTGGTATGCCAGTATCTGGATCATTACACTGACCTGGACGATTTTTATTCCCGAGAGCAAGGGTATACCGTTAGGGTTGCGGCCATGCTGGGTAAAACCCTGGCAAATCTGCATCGGGAAACCTTCGAACGGCAGGATTATCGCACTGTTCTGCACCAGAGCTTCCCTGGCAAGCCTCCCGCCGACAGATCCAAACCGACTATCGCCAATGTTGCTGATGATCTAGACTGGCTGACCCCTGAAGACTTGAGTCAGGTATCGACCGGTGCCCTCAAGTTACATAGCCTCTATCGGCGCTACGGCGAGTTGGCTGAGGCCCTGCACCAGCTCAGCGAAAGCTACACTCCCTGCTGCCTGATTCATCAGGATTTATACCTGAATAATGTTTTGCTGCACCGGCAATGGCAGGCTCCTGATGTGGATATAGAGGAGCCCAGGTTGCGATTCATAGATTGGGAAAGTTGGGCCTGGGGAGATCCGGCCCTGGATGTAGGGACAGTTGTGGCCAGCTATCTCAATCTATGGCTTCAGAGCGTAGTGGTGAGCCGTAACCTGGACATAAACCTGGCGTTGCAGTTGGCCAAAACGCCCCTGGAGCAGCTCCAGCCTTCCCTAGGGTCGTTTCTCCAGGCCTATGGGGAAGAGTTTCCGAAAGTATTAACGCATTTTCCTGACTTTGTCAGTAGGGTGATGGGCTTTGCCGGTCTGGCCCTACTTGAGAGCCTGCGGGCCCGGCTCTATTACTATGAGCCCCTGGATAACTCGGGTATTGGTTTGTTTCAAGTGGCAAAGACGTTGCTGTGCAATCCCGATCAGGCTGTAGCTGCCGTTTTTGGCCTGTCGTCTGCTGAGCTGATGGACCCCAGTATTGCCCTACCCACTGATGGAGACTCCTCTCCCAAGGATTCCCTTGCATCTGGGGCAGTGGGTTCAGGGCAATCAAAAAGGACGCCGCGGGCAGAGGCAGGGGGCTTATTCTCACCCCCAGAGCAAACGGTCAATACCCTGGAAGACCTGGCAGACTGGGCCGCCCGCCCGCATCATCTAAATCATCTGGTAGGGGCGATAGATGGGTGCGTACAGCAATTCCCCCCTGAACTGCAACAGACTTACCAGCACTATCGGGTGCGGGATCAGCTCCACAGCCAGTTCTTTTGCCGGGTTCCAGGGGATTTCACTGAAGTAGATAGTCTTCCTCACCAGTCCTTTAGAGGCGATATCCCTAGAAGCAATACCTATCGGGGGCTGAACCGAAAGTTCTACCAGCAGTTGCGGCGGAGTATACAGGGGCGAACCTATTGGGACCCGGATTGGCAGGTACAGTACCTGGTGTCCCCAGGGGAATGGCGGGTTAGCAAGCAGGGCATCGTTCTTCAGGTCCGGCCCCGGTACCACTTACGGATGCCAGAGAGCCGACTCCAGCCCGGTCAGAGGGTTGACGTCCGTTTACCCGCCCACGGGGTCGAACCGGGGACCTATGGGGTGGTTGGTCAGGCCGGACCAGTCCCCGATGGGGTCGAACGGGTAGAAATTTTCTTCCATATCCTGGCGGCGGGGGCTTTAGTTCTAGTGCAGACACTGCCGGCGGCCCTAGATTCCCTGAGACTCCCCTTTTCCCTGAGGGTGCGAATCCATCCCGAGGATTTTCCCCGCTGCGATGGGGGCATTTTACAGATTGAAGCTTCAGCCTATGGCTCGATTCGATCAATCCTGCAACAGATATGGGAACAGTTGCAGAGTAGAACTAACCAGACAGAACCGCTGTTAAGATCGCCGGTCCCCCTACTCACCAAGCCTCTGGCTCCCGGCATCGGTCTAACGGAAGTACCCTCCGATGGGTCTCCAGACTTCGGCCTGCAGAGGTATGGCTGGCTGACGGATAGCCTTTTGTCCTGCTGGCGGCGAGAAGACCAGGACCCTGGTACCTACCTCGCTGCCGTTAAGCAGTCCCTCATGGATCAAGGTCTTGACCCCCAACGCCCCTACCTTAATCCAAATTCCACCGATTCCTACCGGCCACTCTTCCCCTAAGGTCTGGCGATGCGCTATCCCCTGGTTTTACAACACAGCCAAGAAGATTGCGGGGCGGCCTGTTTAGCTTCCGTAGCCCGGTGCCATGGCCGCATCTTTTCCCTTAACCGGGCGAGAGAAACCGTAGGAACCGGACAGTTGGGGACCACCCTGTTGGGGTTGCGACGGGGAGCCGAGGCCCTAGGGTTGCATGGTCGTTCCGCTGTTGCTTCACTTCAGTTGCTGGAGCGGATGGAAGACTTACCGCTGCCAGCTATCTTGCACTGGCAGGGGCGACACTGGGTCGTATTGTACGGTAAGCAGGGCAAAAACTTTGTCATTGGCGATCCGGCTCAGGGGATGCGGCGGCTGACGGCGGAAGAGCTCAAAGCCGGATGGGTAGATGGCGTACTGCTGCTGCTCCAGCCCGATGGAGAACGCTTTTATCGTCAGGCTAACGACCGGGCGGAAGGGCTGGGGGCTATTTTTCGGGGGCTGCTACCCTACCGCTGGCTACTGTTAGAGACCTTTTGCTGTGTTAGCTTAATTGGCCTACTAGCCCTGGCGGCTCCCTTTTTTATTCAGGTGCTAACCGATGATGTGCTGCTACAGGGGGATCGCCGCCTGTTAATCAGCATCGTAGTGGCGGTGGTCATCATGTACCTGATTCGCTGGGGACTAGCCATAGTGGCCAAGCTGCTAATTTCCTACTGTGCCCAGCGGCTAGAGTTGGGGTTGGTACTGACCTTTAGCCAGCAGTTGCTACGCCTACCCCTGACCTACTATGAAAACCGTCGCAGTGGGGAGGTTGTCAGCCGGCTGCGGGATATCGAAGAGATTAACCGGTTGGTCACCCAGGTTGTTATCAGCCTGCCCAGTACGTTTTTAATCGCTGGAGTATCCCTGGGGGTCATGGTGGTCTACAGTCGGGGCCTGACCCTGGTGGTATTGGGGTTTGCCGGAATTATGGTAGTGCCGACGCTGCTGCTTCAGCCTCTGTTACGTCGGCATACCCAACGGGCCATGGCCCTGGAAACCGAGACCCAGGGAGTTTTAGTAGAAACCTTTAAAGGAGCCCTGACCCTGAAAACTACGGGGGCCGCCCCTCTATTGTGGGACGAAGTACAGAGTCGGGCCGGGCGGTTAGCCCACTTGAGACTACAGGCCACCCACGTCGGCATCATCAATACCACCTTTGGCGGGCTGGTGGCCGACATTGGGAATGCGGCCCTGCTGGGATTGGGCAGCCTGTTAGTTCTGCGTCAGGAGCTGAGCATCGGGCAACTCCTGGCTTTTTCTACCCTGAGTCGTAACGTAACCTGGCTGGTGGATGACGTCATTGAATTTGTCAATGACTACGTGCGGGCCACCACGGCGAATAGCCGTTTACAGGAAGTAGTTTCGGCTGCCCCCGAGAGCCGGCGGGACGAGACCCCAAAGGCATGGGTCACGTTGGATAGGGACAGTGACCTCCACTGTGAGCACATAACCTTTTACTATCCCGGCCGCACGGGGCTGCTGCAAGACTTGTCCCTAACCATCCCGGGGGGCAAAACCACAGCCTTAATTGGGCCCTCGGGATGTGGAAAAAGTACCCTGGCAAAGGTGCTGGCAGGGCTGTACTCGCCCCAGGGTGGTAATGTGCGGCTGGGAAATTACAATCTGCAGGATTTGGCCCTAGATTGTGTGCGATCGCAAATTGTAATGGTGCCCCAGGACGCCCACTTTTGGAGTCGTCCTATCCTGGAAAATTTTCGTCTTGGATCTCCCCATTTGGACTTTGAAGCGGTGGTCAAAGCCTGTCAGATTACCGGAGCCGACGACTTCATCCGACATTTACCAGATAAGTATCACACTATTCTGGGGGAGTTTGGGGCCAACCTTTCGGGTGGGCAGCGGCAGCGTCTGGCCGTGGCTCGGGCCATTGTGCATCATCCCCCCATCCTGATGCTGGATGAATCGACAGCCAGCCTTGACCCCACCAGTGAAATGGAACTTATCGACAAACTTGTCTGGCAGCGCCAGGGGCAAACCACCCTGCTGATCAGCCACCGTCCTAGGGTCATTACCCAGGCTGACTGGGTGGTTTATCTGGAAGAGGGAAAGGTTCTGCTGGAGGGGTCACCGGCCGACCTCCAGGCTCAAGCCGGTAAACATTTGGACTTTTTGACGCCATGAAGCAAGAGCTACAACCCTTTGTCCCCCTCCGTGGAGATGAGTTCATATCCCCCATGAGTCGATGGGTAACGGTGGGTGGGTGGTCTCTGGTGGGGGCTGTGGGTAGCGCAGTGATGCTGATTGCCCTACTCCCTTTTAACGTTACCGTTAGGGCCCCAGCTACAGTTCGACCCGAGGGGGAACTGCATGTAGTTCAGGCCCGTCAGGGGGGCACCGTCACCCAAATTGACATAAAAGCTAACCAACCAGTGCTTCAGAATCAGGTGCTGGCCACGCTTGATACCAGCGATTTACAAACCGAGCAGGAACGCACCCAGGGCAACCTGGATCAGACCCAGCGTCAGCTGGCCAAAATTACCGAGCAGCTGACCCTAATTGATGCTCAGGTTCTCAATGTCCAGCAGGCCCTGAACAGTCGTCTGGAAATAGCCCGAAAAACCGTCGACCTTAGCCGCCAGGACTTTCAACAGCAGCAGGCCACTGCCCGGGCCGATCTGGAAGAGGCCAAAGCGCAGCTCGCCCAGGCCCAAAGCGAAATCAATCGCTATCAACAGTTGGTGACCTTGGGAGCAATTTCTCAGCAACATCTGGAAGAAAAGCAAGCTGAGGTTCAGGCTACCGCTGCCCAGGTTACCCGTTCCCAGGCTGCCCTCAGGTCTACCCCCACTCCGGTGACCCTGGCCCAGGGCCTGGAAGGTCAGGAAATGGCAGAAAGCCAGACCACCCTGATTAGTCTTGAACGGGAACGGTTTGAACTGTTACAGCAAAGGGCCACTCTGCAAGCTCAGGTGCTGAACCATCAGGCAACCCTGGAGCGCCTCAAGGATGATCTAGAAACCAGGGTGATCCGCGCTCCGGCCTCCGGCACTCTGTTTCAATTAGAAGTAAGCAATCCCCAGCAGGTGGTGCAGGCGGGAGACACAATCGCAACCATCGTTCCCACCCCGACAGCCCTAACCGTTAAAGCTGCCATTGCCCCCCAGGATATCAACAAAATCACTCTCGACCAGACCGCATATCTGCGTCTGGCGGCCTGTGCCCCGGTAGATTATGGAATCCTGCGGGGGATGATCACGGCCATTGCCCCTGACGCTACCACTCTTCCGCCATTGGGGACCGGGTCAAGTCAGTCCGCCCCTTTAGATGCCAGTCTAGATCGTTATTTTGAAGTGACGATACAACCAGCCAAGGATACTTTGAGCCAGGGAAATGGGATCTGTCCCCTCAAAGCAGGGATGACCGCCGAAGCTACCATTGTGGCCAGCCAAATTACACTGTTGCAGACCATCAGACAAAGGACCAGGCTTTAGCAGCCCAGGGGCATTGTCAATTGGGTTTGGTAGAACTTTGGCAGCATCAAGGTTGGTGGGCAGACCCTATTGCGAATGGCACTGATTTAAGGCTGGTGGGCAGAGCCCACCCTACGGCAGATCAAGGCTTCTGGCGCTTTGCGCAGGTCATTTTCAGCTTATTTCAGTGACATTCAGGTATAGGTAATGCGTATCCCCCCCCTACCATCAGCAGAATAGCCACGATCCCGCCAATCAGGCTGGGCACAACGAGAGCGATGGCAAACACCCCAATCCCTGCCAGGACAAAAGCAATCCCCAGGGTTTTAATCCCCTTTGTGAAACTTTGCAAAAAGTTGTCCATGGCGGCCTGCGGGGGTTAGGTCTGTTTAGCGAATTTATCGCGAATCGGCGCTATTTCAAAAAAACAGGGATGATTTGCGTTCGTCTGGAATTGGCACGGGTCGCTGTGTCTTTAAAGATGTACCCCTTTACCCGGCAGCCATTCTTTTGAACAAATCTGTGGGTGCGATGTCAACTATTGCCAACTACAAGTTATGGAAGCTCTAGCAATCGTCATTGTTCTGGTGTTTTTCTGGACTCAGCAAATCCTCTTTACTCCCAAAACTCCTGAACAACAAAAACCAAAGGAAGCAGAAAATCTGGCTGATGCTTTAAAGAAGCTTTTAGAGGCCGGCATCGAAGTCAGGAACAAATCTTGATGGGTGGTGGCAGTTCCCTGGGCATCAGGGGGTCCATCTAGTTCATGTCTATAGGGCCGCAAAATGCTAGCCCCAGGAGCGCTGAGACAGTCCTCTGATAGTTTAGAAAATCTATCCCTAAGGCATGAGGATTGTATAACCTCCAATTTTTGTAGGGCAGGTATCTTGACTGCCTTTGGACAGGCGAAAGAGCTATTCCCCATGATTAAATTTCCATTCCTAAGAGGACCCTGCAGGTAATCCCACGGAAATTTCCGAACCGGCTTCGGTTTCCCGGCAGGTGATTGTTCCGTTTAAATGAGCCGCCATGCGTCCTGCAACTTGATAGCGAAACCCCGGGGAACATTCCGTACCGTCCTGATCAGCAGTGGTACGGGCTGCCTGGGGGTCTGGTGCTTGCCACAGGGTGGCAGGCACATCGGTCGCTAATTGCAGCCTGGTGGTTGAGCCCTGGCCTTGGGCTGACAGGGTAATCATGGAACCTTTTGCCGTAATTGCTCCATCCACCAGCAGCATCAGTAGTTGCTGTAGCCATTGCCGATCTGCTATTACCGCCAGTTCCTGGGGAGGCGGTTCAAGGATTAGCCGGCACTGCCGATTGATGGATTTCATTCCCATCAATTGCTGCACAATACCAAACATTTCCGCCACGGATACGGTTTGAAACCGGGGGGTAATGGCACCGATATCTAACTTGGAAACTTGAATCAGCAGATCCAGATTTTGTAAAACTTGATAAATCGCCTGATTGGCCTGCTGTAAAAATTCTTTTTCTTCTTCGGGACTCTCGCACAAATCTTCCAGGATGAGCTGATGCAGGCTGATAATTTTGTTGATGGGAGCCCGTAATTCATGGGAAGCGGTACCGAGAAAACCCGCCTGCCAGCGGGCCATTTGCTGAAGTCGGCTGTAGGCAAGTTGAATATCCTGATCCGGGGCAAGCCCTTGCAGTTCCTCAGGAGGATTCGTCATCACAACTTTCCTGAACGTATGACAATTCAGCTTAACCTCCCCGTGCGCCGGTTTGAAAGGCTGACGAGCTGGTCTTCACGGCAGGGTCACGGATCCCTGCCGCAGGATTTCCCACCTGGGGTTCGCCCATCGCACTACCGTAGAGGGCCGCCCTGACCCCTGGAGCTGGTCTGCGGCGGGGGGTTTTGTGCCCGCCAGTAAGGGATAAATCGCCCCCAGGGCAGCCCTGGATAGGGTGAAGACCTGGGGAAAGGTGTCGGCGATTTCAGCCATGGTTTCCAGCGGTGGACGACCGGATTGATTGACACTGGTCGTGGCCAGAGGCCCCGTTCTCTCTAACAGGTACCGGGCCAGGGGATGGTCGGGGACTCGTACCCCAATGGTGCCGGTCTGCCCAGGGTTCATGGCTGGGGGAACCCGTTCCGTAGCAGGGAGCACCAGGGTCAGGGCTCCGGGCCAGTGTTGCTGCACCAGTTCCTCCCAGGCAGAGAGCTCATCAGAATTGCCGGCCAGGTAGGGCAGCAAGTCTGGCCAGCGAGCCCCCATTAGGATCAGCGGTTTAGTCAGACTACGTTTTTTGAGTTGATAAATATGCTCGCTGCGGTCAGGGCGAGAGGCCAGGGCCGGCACGGTATCCGTGGGAAAACTAACCAGGTCTCCGGCCTGGGCCGCCGCGACAAATTCTGCCAGGGAGACGTTTGGCATGGGTATACCCGAAGGGAACGCAACAATTAGACCAATTTCA
>CAZPYG010000109.1:0-16580 GCA_964590465.1 uncultured bacterium
ATTAACCCGGTGCTGCTGCGAGCCAAAACCACCGGCAAACTGTTTTTGACCATTACCTGCACCGCCATTGGCCTGAATATCTTCGCGGGAGATCAATACATTGCCCTGGTGCTGCCCGTCCGCATCTTTAAGGTGGAGTTTGAAAAACGTGGACTGCAACCCCAGAACCTGTCCCGCGTCGCTGCCGATGCCGGTACCGTTACTTCTCCCCTGGTGCCTTGGAACTCCTGCGGTGCGTTTATGGCCGCAACGTTGGGAATTTCAACGTTTCTCTATCTGCCCTACTGTATCTTCAACATTGCCAGTCCGCTGCTGTCGTTAGGGTATGGGATTACAGGGTTCAAAATTGAGAAACGGCCTTTGGCGAATTTAAACGAATCTTACGATTAGGATGCAATCAAACATTCGTCTGGCTGAGCAGACCACCTAAAAACGTAAACGCGAAGAAAATGCTCAAATAGCCAATGGCTCGCAAAAGCGTATTCCCGGTGCCGTAGCCATAGGCCAACAGAATAATACCTATAGCTAGCAGTACGACGGTTTTAATCACCAGCCATCGCAGTTTGACCGACGAGATCACAACCCTTCCCCGAGGCATGTCAAAACTCGAAGTTTGGGGAGCAGGGGCCTGCTTTTCAGCCATCAGTACCCCGACTATTAACCCAATGCCCATCACCACCAGGGTAACGATTGTAATGGCAATAAGCTGGGTAGACATGAGTTGCAAAATAGGACGGATCATGGATTGTTACAGAGCGGCAACTAAGGCTTCGTTGTTTCAGACTTGCTTACTTTTATTGATGCGGTTGTAATGATAGCTTCCTCAAGGAGTATAGCGTCTTCGTCTAAGAAGAGTAAGCATTCACAGGTTTCATATTTTTTGTCGAGGGGATTACTTTTCAAGGGATCCGACTATGAAGAAAGATACATTATTTGGCGAAGTTTATGCCCTCGACAAATCCACCAACCGCTACATGATCGAGATTGCCCTCGACCAGTACGAAGATATTTTTAACGAGTGGGACCCTGCACCCTTTAAGCGGCGGGAAATTGACGCTGACCTGAAGCTTTACCTGGAAGGTAGCGCTGAAGAAATTCCGTCAAAATACCCGATTGAGCTTTTCTTTATGGTTCCCACGGGTAAGCGTGATAAACGGATGGAAGAAGAGACCCGCAATGCCCTGAGAAGCTTTTTTAGCTTCAAAATTTACTTCTTAAAAAGGGAGTTAAGAAAAATCAATATTCGTATCCTGAATTATCTGTTCTTCGGCTTTCTGCTGCTGTGGGCCGGTAATAATTATCCGGGGTATAATTCCACCAGGGACTGGGCCGTGGTGCTGACGGAGGGAATTTTTATTGGCGGCTGGGTGTTCCTCTGGGAAGCCGTTTCCCTATTCTTTTTTACCAATCGGGAAATGGTTCACCGCTACCGCATCCTCACCAGGCTGCTGAATGCTCCGGTCCTGTTTCAAGAATTGCCTCAGTAGCGGTTATTCGCATCCTACCCGCGATAGGGTAATAGGCAACTTTTTCACCCGCCAATCCTGTATGAATCCGCAAGAACCCGAAAGTAAAGCTCAAAAACGAGAACTTGTGCTGCCTCGTTGGCTGCGAAACACCCTGATTTTCCCCCTTTTGTTTTTAAATGGATGGGCGCTCTCCCTGCTGATCGATTACCTGCAGCCCATGTTCAGCATTGTGCTGATGTCCATCATTCTGGCCATCGTGCTGGACTACCCGGTGCGGTTTCTGCAAAGTCGTGGCCTGGCCAGAATCTGGAGTCTGACCATGGTGATTGTCATCGCCATCGGCCTGTTGCCCATCTTAGGGTTCGTTATTGTTCCCCTGATCATTCAGCAGTTGAGTTCCTTTTTAAACCAGCTGCCCCAGTGGGTGTCATCCGCCAATGGCCTGCTGCAATTTATAGATGATTTGCCCTTCTTTCAGACCCTGGGCATCAGCCTCAGCCAGGTCGAATCTCAACTGACTGCCCAGATGATTACCCTGGTGCGCAATCTCGGCGGTACCCTATTAGGATTACTGGTAGGCAGCTTTAGCGGCGGGCTAAAAGTGTTTTTTATGATTGTGCTCACCGTCTTTATGCTGGCCAAGGGGGGCAGAGCCTGGGCCGGTATGATGAGCTGGCTGCCGCCCTGGTGGAGAGAGCGTATTGAAACCCGCGTTCCCTACAAATTCCGCCGCTTCATCACCGGTCAAATTACCCTGGCCTTCGGGTTTGGGGTGGTGCTGGCGGTCATTTTCTCAATTATGCGGGTACCCTGGGCCATTATGTTTGCCTTTCTAATTGCCATGGGCAGCCTGTTTCCCTTTATGGGGGCCATCACCCAAACCAGCGTCAGCTTTTTCGTCATGCTCCACAGCTTTACCATTGGCCTGCAGGTGTTTGTGATTGCCCTGGTGCTGGGCCAGATTTTAGATGAAGTGATTTTGCCCAAAGTCATCGGCGACATCGTCGGGGTCAACCCCATCTGGCTGATCATTGCGGTGTTCCTGGGGGCACGGCTGGGAGGCATCATGGGCATTCTCCTGGCGGTGCCTGTTGCCAGCGTGATTAAAGATCTGGTAGACGATATGCTGGCTGCTCGCAAAGATGACTCTGTTGATACAGACCCACCTACACTCCCGTCAAACCAGTCTTTGCCGTAAATTTGGCTGGGCCTCTGTCCTTATAGACGCTAAGGAATGGGAATTCAATCATGTAGGATAGCCGTCCCGGCTGTCCAAAGGCAGGCATCTTGCCTGCCCTACAAAAGTTTGATGTTATAAAATCCTTATTCCTAAGGAGACTTGCTTTGAACCCCTGCTTTAGCTCATTGAAACCGTCACCCGGCAGGCCATTTCTGGCTGGGATGCTCCTGCTGTGGGTGTTCGTCGCGGCCTGCGAGCCTACCGTTTCATCTCCGCCTGCTGTCCCCACTCTGGACCCCTTCACCCTGGATGATACGGTCACCATTGCCAGCGGCCAGACCCTTTATGTTCCGGTGTACTCTCACATTTACATGGTGCAGGAAGGACGCACCATCAACCTCACGACCACCCTCAGCATTCGTAATACCGACCGCACCCAGCCCCTGATTCTGACCGCGGTCGATTATCACGACAGTCAGGGAAATCTGGTCAACAACTACCTGGAAGAGCCTGCCCAGTTAGGCCCCCTGGCCTCCGCCGAATTTGTCGTGCCTCAGGCAGATACCAGCGGCGGCATCGGGGCTTCTTTTCTGGTGGAATGGGTCGCCCCCACGGCACTCTCTGACCCGGTGGTAGAAGCGGTTATGATCAACACCCAGGGAAATCAGGGGTTATCCTTCGTCAGCCCCGGTCGAGTCATCGAAACCCGTCCTTAATTTGCCTTACGGAACTCTACACCGCATGCGAGAGGAAACAAATTTTGCCCAATTTAGGACTTAGGCCGTTTAATCTGAGGCCTCAGCCCCGTTGAATATCCTGGCTACCGGCCTACGGCTTTGGGACCATGGCTTCATTCTGGTGTTTCCAACGAATCGCTAAGAGTATTCCAAGATAATAAGTGTCCAGCTTGAAAGGCTATCGTCGGGTACAGCTTGTCCATCGACCAGGTTGAGCCGATAGGCGCGGCCCAGGTAGAGGAATCCTTCCCCGTTGACGTACTCTCGATCGATTCTAGTGGCGTTGAGATCCTGCCATTCTGCCAGGCTGGTGTAGATCCAGTGGCGCTTTTGTTCGAGCAGAGATTCAAGCTGAGCTACGCTGATGTGGTTAGGCACCAGGACCGAGACCTGCCCATCCCGTTCGATGTAGATGCTGGCGGTCCTGCGGTTGCTGCGTTTTAGGGTGTACTCAATGTCCTTATAGCGCTGAATCATAGGCGTAGATGCTGCTGTCGGGCTTTGGCCAGGGCCGTGACCTCAGCAGCGAGCTTTTCGCTCTGCTCTGCCAGAGGATCAATCCCTGAAAACAAGATGAGGTCAGATAACTCTCCCTTAAGCCTGCTAACTTCTGGTTGATTGTTCCAGAAATTGACGATGTTGATGGTGTTTCGCAACTTTTCGATAATCTCCTCCACCAGTTGGTGCAGGGCTATCTGTTGCTGCTGAGGTACGCCCTCCTCTCCAAAGGCAATCTGGGCAATCAGGTCATAGAAGGGGTTCGTACCGTCCTGACGGCCTGCCAGGGCCTCCTCATAAACCTCAAATAGGGTTTTAGAGAGTTCATCCCAATCGTCGTTGTATTTCTGAATCAGGGCCTCCAGCTTTTCGCTGAGGCAGGTGTAGAGGGCTGGATCCTCCGGAAAGTGGACTTTACAGTGCTTACGAATGGCGTGCTCCATCTCGCTGGCCTTGGCTTTGCTGGTCTTGTTCTGCTCGACCTGCTGAATGAAGTTGGGGGAGAGCAATTCGACAGGGGGAATTTTGGGGTTAATACCCAGGCTGATGAGATGCTCATCAATTAGCTTCTTAACCTTCTCCCCGGATCCAGAAAAGGAGAGAGAATCGTCCTTATAGCGTTCTTTGATCTTGGCCAGCAGGTAGCCGAAGCGCTTAGCCGGGATTTTGTAAGGATGGGCGGAGGTATTCGGCAGGATGATATCGAGACTCTGCATGAACTTCTTCAGATACACCTCAAAATTCGCCCGCTGGCGTGGGTCAGCCATAGCCTCAATGGCCGCTTCCTGGGTAGCGCTTTCCTGTTCTGGGGAGAGGGTCTGCAACACAAAGGCTTCAATGCCCAGACTTTGGAAAAGCTGTAGCAACCGTCGATAGCGGGCCTCCAGCACCGGCAGTTCCGTGGTGATGTCCGTCAGGGTGGCCTGAATGTCGGCCTGGTCGCTGGCGGCGTAGATTGAGAGCGCTTCTTTTAGGTGGTTGGCCAGGCCGATATAGTCGATGATGTAGCCCCGACTCTTGCCGCTGGCGATGCGATTCACGCGGGCAATGGTCTGCAGCAGGTTGTGGTCCCGGATTTTCTTGTCGATGTACATGACCTGCTCGATGGGGGCATCGAAGCCGGTCAGCAGCATATCGCAGACGATGAGTAAGGCTACGCCCGTATTGACCTTCTCAGGATCGCTGTAGTTGAAGGAGCGCTTAAAGTTATCAACGGCGTTGACAGCCTTGGCGTGTTTCCGTGCCGCTACGATTTCTGCTTTCTCGTTGGTGCCATCGGAGGAGACCACCACTGCTGACTGCAGGAAGGCAATGCGACGACATCGCTCAGGGTCTTTGTAGCGGTCCCGTTCCTCCTCGGGAATAGCGGTGGACTCGTCTATCCAAATAGGTTTTGCCTCCTCCAGGGCAAGGCGGGCTTGAATCGCCTGGTCAATGAACTTTTTGTAGCGAACCGCAGCGATTTTAGAGCTGCACACCACCTGGGCTTTGAAGCCGTTGGGCAGAATGTTGTCGATGTAGTGATTGACCAGGTCATTGGCGATGGCCTCAATCCGCTGCTCGGCCTCCAGCAAATCGCCATTGGTGCCCCACTTTTTCTTCAGAGCCAAAATTTCTTCGGCGGTGCGCTCAGCCACCAGGTCATCGAACGGTTTCTTCTGGCGCTCGGCCATGCGCTGGAGCCGTTCGACATTTTCGCTCTTACGCAGCTGAGAGGTCACATACTGCTCCGCTGCTTCGCCCACCTGCTGATCGAATTCATGTTTGTTCTCAACGGCAGTATCGGCGGCTTTACCTTCGTAGAGAATCTGAACGGTGACGCCGTCATCCACAGCATCCTGCAGCTTGTACTTGTCGATGTAGTCGCCAAAACGGTCTACGGTCTTCTTCTGGTCCTGGACGACAATTAGGGGTGTGCCGGTGAAGGCGATGCGGGCCGCATTGGGAAAGGCGGCGAACAGGTTATCCCCTAAATCGCCGGACTGGGTCCGGTGTGCCTCATCCACCATCAGCAGAATGCGGTTGCTGTTGTTGACCACGCCGAATAACTCGAAGTTGGGTACCTGCTCCAGGGCACTCTCCAGATAGTCGGGGCCGGTAGCCTGGTTTTCCTGAAACTTGTGAATCATCACCATGTTCAGGTTGGAGGCATCGGTAGCCAGCTGGGTTTTCAGGTCTCCGCTGCTGGTGATGGTGGTGACCTGTTCTCCTGCCAGGGTGGCGGTTTCTCCCAGTTGTTTTTCCAGGTCTTTGCGGTCGCAGACCAGGCACACCTTATAGTCTTTCAGGTCTAAGCAGCGACGCAGCTTGCGGATGACGAAGACCATACTGAGACTTTTTCCAGACCCCTGGGTGTGCCAAACCACACCAGATCGCTCCATCGCTGTCTCTCCAGTGCGCAGGCGCTCGATAATTTTGCAGGCGGCGCGATACTGCTGGTAGCGGCAGACGACCTTGGCGCGAGTCTTGCCCACATCCATAAACAGGATGCAGTTACGGATGATGTCCAGAAAAATCTCGGGGGGCAGCATTCCCTGAATCAGCACTTCCTGCTCCCGTTCTTCTCCCAGAGGTGGGGTGTAGGTCTGGTAGCGTTCGGGGTAGATGCTGCGCCAGGGGAAGAAGTACTCCTCTTCGGTGGCGGTGATGGTGCCCACCTGGGCCTGGTCGCCACAAGTACAAATCAGGAACTGGTTGGTGTAAAAGAGCCGTTCTTCCCCTTCTCGCAGCCCTGAGGTGGGGTCTTCCCGCTGGTCGCTGTAGCGCATGAGCTGCCGGAAGGCTTCAAACAGGGGCTGGGCGGTGTACTCATTGCGCACTTTGCACTCAACTACCACCAGGGGCAGGCCGTTCACGAAAAGAACGATGTCGGGGATGATGTAGGCTTTAACGCCACCGGGGGTATCGACCCGGAACTGGTTGATGGCCAGAAAGTGGTTATTGTCAGGGTTTTGAAAGTCTATCAGGGAAACATTGGGGAACTCCTCGCCAGTTAGTTCGTTACGGTCTACCTGGGTGCGGTAGAGCAGAGCCTGGGTGAGTTCGTTAGCTTCGATAAGGCTGGGACTGCTGAGGTGGGTGAGTTCGTCGTAGAGGTCGTCGAGTTGTTTGTCGGTGAGCCATTCTTGCCCGTCTTCGGTGCGGTTGAGGAACCGAACGGCCCGTTGAAATAGCCCTTTGAGAATGACCTCGCGAAAGCTGGTGCGGCAACTGAGGGTGGGGTCCGTGGGGATGCCCGGCCCCTGCTCGATGACTTCCCAGCCGAGACTGGCAAGCTGGTCGAGGAAAGGTTTTTCGACGGTTTGGTATTCCGACATGGTGGGTGCTGGCTCCCCAATGGCTGCGGCTACAGTTCTTCGACCTTGTTTAGGATGCCCTGAATGAATCGGTCGCTGAAGTAGATGCCAGATTGCTTCGTTGCTGCAAGTATGGCCTAACCTCTGGCAGGTCGCCAAATTCTTTGGTTCAAATTAAGACCCTGAACAAACGCAGCTACTCAGTAGGGTCAGAGAAAGCTGCAACGCCTTCTAGTTCGTTTACCACCATGGATTCGTCGTAGTCAAAAACGACGATGCCCCGTTCGGCCAGCACATCCATAAAGGCCAGGCGGTTTATCCCAGCTAGCTGAGCAGCCTTACCGAGGGATAGCCGCTTATCCTGAAAGTATTGCATGGCGGCGATTAGTCGAATGTCGCAACTCAATTCCTCTGGCTCCATATTTAGAGCCGATAGAAGGTCTGGAGAGACTTCAAAGGCAATAGTTTCAACGGCCATGGCGTTAGTCATCTTCCCCTTGCCAAGAGTGAGCGGGTTTGGGCAATGAAATCAGCGGTAATTTCTAACGCTTGCTCTGCTTCTGTGCTGGTTACCCGCCGAACTTCACCATAGTCTCCCACCTGGCGCAGCTCAGCCAGCCAGTTCAAGTCTCTACCAATGCTTCTATCCAATTCCCCAGTTTTTACGAAGTTGAGGCTAATAGCCCGCAGAACTCCTGTATGACTACTAAAACTCAGGTTTTTCGACAGCAGGAGAGCAGATGCCGCATGAAAAGCCGCATAGTAGGCCCGAGAAGCCGCATCGTCAGGCAACCCGGATTCCAAAAGCAGCCTGGCCGCCTTTAGAGAAGAGTCTGCCCGCTCCAGGTTGGCCTGAATTTCGTCCGGGTAGCTCACAGCAGAATGCCCTCTTCTTTAATGTTGCGGTAAAGCTGGGTAATACCTGCTTCCAGTTCGTCAGGAGCAGCGGGTTTAGCCGAAATCCAATGACTGGCTTCGAGCTGCAGGGGGTACAGCACATCCACAATGGTACGCAGTTCCTGAAAGTAGTTGAGAGGTTGCTCCAGCAGCACTAACAGGTCAATGTCGCTCTCGGGAGTCAGCTCTTGCCGGGCGGCAGAGCCAAACAGCACTAACCCTTTAAGTCTGTCGCCATAGTGATCGCTCAAGACCTGTTTACACGCCTGGAGCGTGGGGTTGATAGAAAGTTCGGAGGGCTGGCGGAGGGTTTGCATGACAATGGGCCGTTTGATGATGCCAGAACTGCCAATGGCCAGTGCTGGTGTTTAGGAGAACTGTCTACGAATGAGATCGGTTCCCCTCTCCCAGGCTAGCTTAGCCGCAAGGTCAATAAAGCGGAATAGGGGTTTGGAGGCCGGGAATGGAATGATGCCCAGAGCCTCAACGGGGTATTTTGTTTCTAACTCCAGATTTGGAGACAACTGCGAGATGCCAAGGTCTTCAGCCAGGATGTTCTTGATCCAAAATTCTTCACAGAAGAAAGGTGGGTTATCGAACAATGCGGCATAGAGCTGCCCATCTTTGCGGAAAAATTTGATTTCGTGGACGTAGGCCATCTTCAGCCCCCATCAAGTGAGGAAGGAAATTCATTCAGCTAAATCGGGCTTGTATGTAGCTGGCAGCTTCGGCCAATGGTAGCTCTATGGAAGAATTGCCGCTGCGAACATAGAACTTATCAGATCTCTGGCCGTTTTTGTCTTGGACCTCAAGATACTTAGGTTGTAGGGCACGCCGGATATCGATTTTGCAGACTTCCTTATTTTCAAAGGTGGGGAAGCTAACAGCCAGGTTAGAAGCTGCAAAACTTCCGCCGAAGGTTCTGTTCACATGATTGCGCAGGTGCAGCTCAAACTCATCTTTGGTTCCCGCAAGGGTGCTGTAGTCGTTATCAAGACCTAAAATTTCACCTTCATCATTGACACCAATAAGCAAAGTCCCCCCTTCGCCGTTGCTGAAGGCTGCAATGGACTTCATAATTACGGCTTCGAGTTTTTTATTGGGTTGAGCCTCGTTGTAGTCCCAACGCATGGAGGACTTGAACTCCAGGTCAGCGCTTTCTCCCTCTGCAATCAAGTCTTCCAGGGAGGTTTCAACTTCGGTGTCGCTGGTTCTAGTAATGTTTTCAAGGAAAGCCGTTAGCTCCGTTGCCAGCATTCGGCGACGTTCGGCTAGGAATTTTTCAAAATTCCCCAGCTTCCATAGTTCTGGGTCTGAAGGGATAGATTGCCTTGCCAGCGCATCAGGAAACTGAGTCTGGACTTCTGTGAGATACACCTTCGCTTCTTGATTCGATTTGGTGCGATTAGCGGTTTGGCTGAGGACAGCCCGGTTTGTGATTTCCTGAGCCAGAGCGTATTTCAGCCGATTCTTCTGGCTGTAACCGTTATCCCGGAGAAGCGAATAGGCAAAGATGTGATCCCACTCAAGGGCATATTTTTTGCCCATGTTTTTACTGATGCCGACCCCGGTTGTGAAGCAAATGGCGTTACGGCTCTTGAAGTACCACCGCATCAAGCTCCAGAGGGCATTGCGGGTGTCAGCTCCAACAAATTCGTCGGTCGAAATGGTGAGGGAACGATCAACGGCGATGAGATTGATCAGGTCATCAAAGGGAGTTTCAGAACGGGCGACGATGCCGTTGTCTTTGTCAAGCTTTTGGGGCATCTGGCTGATATAGCGCTGCCGGATCTGTGAATAGTAGAACCATTTAACGATTTTCTTAATTTCCAGATGGGAGAGTGGCTGGGTTCCCTTATTGAAGCAGTAGACGATGATTGGCACCAGAGCGTAAACGGAATTAATTTCCTTGGTGTGGTCTACGTAAGCATGGGTTTTGAGGATGTTCATTACGTAGTCCAAGGTGTGCTCTGCGAGCATTTCCCAGGCTTCTTTGATGCGGGGATAGTTATCGGGAGTGTGCAGCTTCCGCATGTCAGAACCGCTGTGGTGCAGCACTCCCAGCATCACGTAAACGAGGAAATCAAGCTTAAAGACAAACCCATCTTTTGCCATTTCGGTGAGTTTGGCTTTGAATAGGTCGCGGGCATCGGGCCAGTAGCCGCAGATCTGGGCTAAGGCCAGTTCCGCATCGGTAAGGTTAACACCACTGGCATTGACTACGTAGAAAATATCGATGGCTTCTTTGATGGTGGCGCGAACGGGGATAGTTTGCTCGACAAACTCACGATTCAGAATTTGCTGGATAGCATAAAAATTGTTGTGGATTAGCCCTTCTAACTCATCGCCGAACTCTTCTTTCTCGCGGAGAGCGCTAACGATTCTCCAAGAAGGAAGTTTGCCCTGGAAGATATCAGTCAGGTTTACCCAACGGGGGTTATTCTCCATCAGGTTTTTCTTGTAGTACTGAAGCTCTAGAGTCTCGACGTTGACGTAGAGATTCCGGGTATCGTGGGTGATTTCCTCAGGCTTGTAATAGGGCGGGATTTCGCCACGAATCAGCATGTAGAGAGTGGTGATGCGCTGCTGCCCGTCGAGGATGAGCTTAACGGCTCCCTGGCTTTCGTTGTACTTCCAGTTGCCTTTGAGTTCTGGCGGATGGTTGGTCTCCCAGGTGAGCATGGTGCCGGTGGGATACTCCCGAATGAGAGAGGCAACTAGCTCTTTCGCGTCGTCCTTCTTCCAGACATACTCACGCTGAAAAGCAGGTACAAAGAGTTGATTTTCGTCAATTTTGTCGAGAATCTGGGAGATTTTCATAGGAATGAAGCTGATAAATTCCCAAACCGAGTCTTTGCGTCGTACAGGCAGTAGGCACAGTTTAGGGGCTGGTTCTCCTATAAAGGTGCCCGTTTTTTTACGGAGGCTTATCTTGTAATGTCAGCAATTTATAGCCTATTGAAGGCTATAGAGTCTGTGCCCCCTGTAGGTCAGTATTTTCATAGTTTTCCGAGCCGTCGCCAAAGGGCTTGCCATTTGGGATCTGAACCGAATATTTGGCTTCAGGGGCATGAACTGTTCTCAGTGGCCAGCAAGTGTAGCCCTCCCTCGATTGGGGAACACTGGGTACATTTCCCAGAATCGCATGTGGGTAACTCCTTGACGCTGCACAAACGCTGAGTGTTACCCATTACTCCACCACGCTTTGACCCGCCGTGCAGGCAGTAAAGGAACCCCAAATGACTTGTGGCATTTATCAAATTACGAATAAGGTCAACGGTAAGTTTTATATTGGGCAATCGCGCAACATCTCGAAGCGATGGCGTCAGCATACAGGGGGGCTAGATAAACCGGACCCCTTGAGCAGAGGGAGTTATCCTCTACGGGCAGCCTTTCTCAAGTATGGCCTGGAGCAGTTCGAGTTTGAAGTGATTGAACAATGTTCAGAAAGCCAGTTATTGGCCAGAGAAACCTTCTGGATTGCGGAGAGAAACCCCGCCTATAACTGCAATATCAATACCCCTGTCAGGAAACGGAAGCTTCAAAAACGAACTGAACCACGGGCATGGGTCCAGTATCACAACTACGAGAAGCTAGGCTATCTGCCAGCAGAACTGAACCTGGATTTTTATCCTGACAAAGATTACGTCTTTGAAGAAGATTTAGCAGGTATTAGCACTGGCAAGCGAGATGTTCTGGATGCGGTTGGAGATCCTGTTTTTCTCATTGTGGGCGTTGGCTTCCATATCAAGCAGTATTACCTGTGGCACCGATTCACAATTGAAGAAATTCTGATTGCCGAAAATGCCGACAGGGGCAAGATGCCTTACGATGCCTTCGGCAGTGGGTATTTTGTCGATCCGCCTCAGCTGTTGAACTCGGAGAAGTTCAGTGCGTTTCAGAAGCACTGCGGCAATTTTGGGTTTGGGTTCATGAATATCGCGAACTCTCCCTATCTGAAAACCCTGGAAGCCCTATCAGAGCAGCACCAGGTCGAACAGGTTGATTTTCCGCAGTATGTGGAGACCTTTTTTAAGCAGGTCACCGAGGTTAACCCAGATGAGGTTGCCGCTTACGCCCAGCGTGGAATTGCCCGCCATCTGGCTGTTTCTATGTATCCAGAACAGGCCATTTGTTTGCTCACGGGTACTTACACCAAACTTGTGATTTTTGGCATTTCACCAGCCGTTGTTAACTACAGGGGTAAGCTTTTGCTCCATACCCTGGGTTATTACGACGATATAGAAGACCCAGCGTTACAGGCTGAGTTCAAGGCCGGGAGTCTTCAAGTGGTCAATGCAGTCGGGCTAAACGAAGATACGTTTCCGGGGCACGCAATTCAGGGTTGGGTGAATGTCGTGGATGTGGTGAAGTATGACGCAGACAGCTTTGCCACAGACCAGGATGACCATGGGCAGGGAGATAACCTGGCCGTTTACCGCGACGAGCTATGTCTGACTGAAGAGGCTGAAGCCTGGTGCTTTGTGGTCTCTGAGCCGATCATTTTAGAAAAAGCAATCCAGATAGAAGATCCACCAGAGACCTTTGAAGCAGATCCCTGGTTTCCTGAGTCGCTGGAAGAGATTGAGGCGTTTCGGAATGCTCTCAATCAGGTTGTTGTTGTAGAAGAAGCGGCAATTTAACCCTTCTGCCCCCCTATCTCGTTACCCTTGGGGTGGGTGAGGGTCATGGCCATAGCTGTTCTTCTGGCGAATACGGCCATTCTCCCCATGGACAATGCGCTCTGAGCCCTGGTTCTGGGCAATGGTGCGGCCAATGTCCATAGCTTCTCGCTGGGTTTTCGTGACCCGTGTCGCCTTTTGTGCGCCTGCGCCCTTTACAGCCCAGCCATCGGCGTGGGGGACAATGTGTTGATTTCTGCCTTTTTGTGACTTTGACATCAGGAAACCCCTCCTCAGGGTGTTAGATATATATAACAATGTTAGATCGAGATTCCCAGATTGGGATATGACAAATGTTAATTTGATCCGAATTTATCGAGAGCAGGCCGGAGTGTCCCAGGGGGAGTTGGGGCACCATCTGGATGTGACCCGTCAGACCATCGCGGCCTGGGAGAAGGGAGACCGGGAGCCCTCGGTGGCTCAGTTGACTCAGATTGCTCAGTGTCTGGATATCGCAGTCGATTTGCTGCTGGAAGATACCCATGTGAAAGCGGCCCCCACTGACATGGGGCTGATGTTCCGGGCTGACAAGCCATCGGCATTAGACCACCACCTGCGGGCAGCGCTGTCCCACAAAGCGGAAGACTATACCTTTGTTGAGCAACTGGTGGGCGAAATTCCTACTCTGCCGGAAATGCGGCCCTTGGCAGGCTACGATGCCCATGTAGTGGAAGAAGTGGCACGGGAGATCCGCGACTGGCTCGGTATGGGGGAGGCGTGCCCTCTGGGGGATGCCCTGGCGCTGCTGGAATCGAAGGGGCTGAAAGTCATCCTGCATCCTTTGCCAAATGAGATCTCGGGCTTTTCGGCCTATACAGAAACGTCGGGGGCGGTGATTTTCGTGAATGCCAAACACCCTACGGAACGGAAGTTCTTTACCGCCCTCCACGAACTGGCCCACCTGATTTTTCACCGCCAGGAGTACCGCATCCCGAACGAGAAGGCGGGGGGACGGTCTGACCCACGGGAAAAGGTAGCTAACCACTTTGCCGGGGCGGTGCTGCTGCCGGAAGATGTCATCCGGAGAGAGCTACATGGCTACCGCCAGCGCTGGCTGCCGGAACCGCTGCTGGCTGATATGAAGCGGCGCTATGGGGTCAGCATGAGAACAGTGCTGTACCGGGCTGCTCAGGCAGGAATTATCTCCCAGAAGCAGCAGGGGCAGCAGATTGGCCAGCTGACGAAGAAGTACGGTACAGCGGATGAACCTGTGACTCTGCCGGAGCCAAAGCTGCTGACTCGGCTGGAACGCATGGTGTTTTTCGCCCTGCTGCAAGAGGAAATCACTATCTCCAGGGCTTCGGAGATTTTGGGTAAGCCGCTGATGGAACTGCGCGATACTCTGAACGACTGGCTGGAGGAAGTTGGAGATTGATTCTGCTGTCGGATGCCAATGTTCTGATCGACCTTGGCTATGTGGGGGGCCTGGCGGTGTTGACGCAGTTGGGCCAGGTGGAGGTGCTGGATGTCGTTTTTGATGAATGCTGCCACCCCAGCCAGCCAGATCTGCCCGGAGCGATTGAAGCCGCAGGAATACAGCGAGTTACGGTTTTAAGGGAGTGGGTGCAGTCGGCTCGACCGTATAGGACGAGAAACCTCAGTTCTCAAGATGCCTTGTGTCTGTATTACGCCAAGGCCTACCAACGTCTGCTGCTGACTAACGAAAAGCCCCTTAGGAAATGCTGTGAGGAGCAGCAGGTGATGGTGCATGGAACGCTCTGGATTATTCAAAGGGTTCATGAACGGCAGATCGTAGAGGCTTCCAAGTTGTGTGAATGGTTGGCCGTTCTCAGTCGTCACAATCGACGGTTGCCCAAAAACGATGTCACCCGTTTGAAACAGCGTTTAGGGTGCTAGTTGAGATACCCAATTCTGATAGTCAACGGACTGGAGGCCAGACTGGAGGGTGGTGAGGACTTGGGCCATGTTCGAGGTGAGGAGGTCGTTGGCGGCGAGCCAGAGACCGGGAAAGACTTGGCTGCGGATGATGCTGTCGGCGTCGATGGGGAGGGGGGTGTAGACGCCATCGACGAGGTGGAGCCAGTCGACCTGGTTGTCGTAGACGTTCCAGATGATGTATTCGGGGATGGCGTTGCGGCGGTAGGCGGTCTTTTTGTCGCCGAGGTCAATGGCGGCACTGCTGGCGGCGATTTCGGCGACGAGTTCGGGGATGCCTTCGAGGTAGCCGTCATCGGTGATGCGGGACTGGCCACCGACGGCTGCGTCGAGGCGGAGGACGGCGTCGGGCTGGGGTTCGTTGTCGAGGTCGAGGCGGAGGGTGGGCTCGATGCCAAAGGTGACGGGGGCAGTCATGGCGGCGTAGGTGCCAAGCCAGGTGGCGAGTCGTCCGTGGGGTTCGGCGTGGGGGTTAAACCGCAGGGGAGAGGCCACGTAAACGACTCCTTCGATGAGTTCGGCTTTTTTGATGTGGGGGTCGGCGGTGTAGCGCCGCTCAAATTCGGGGCGTGAGAGTCTGTCGCCACTTTCGAGGGGCGGGGTCTGGAGGGGTTGGGTTTGGGAAGGAGAGGTGACCATAACCGAGGTGCCCTGGGTTGGCGTGGCTACTCTTACTGTACCGATTGTCTTGATGAGATTGTAAATGACGGAGTTTTCAGAGCGGGATAGCCTCTTTTAACACTTTGTCGCGGAGGAAGGAGTGGACAGCTTTGGCGGGGACTACGTCAACTTTGCGGCCTAGCAGATCTTCGAGGTCGCGGATGAGGCCGGTGGGAAACCAGGGAGTGATTTTGTCGTAGTCGTAGTCGATGAGGAAATCAATGTCGCTGTCTGCGGTGGCTTCGCCCCGGACGATGGAACCGAACACCCGCACGTTGAAGGCTCCATGCTTGGCGGCAAGGCGGAAGATTTCCTGGCGGTTTTCGGTAAGGAGGAAGGGAATGGTTGGGGAGGCCACGGGTTGACTCCTGTTGTCAGTTCGACCTGCTATTTGTCATTTCGACCGAAGGGAGAAATCTTGGTCTCGATAAATGCTGCGTAAGATGTCTCTCTTCGCTTCGCTACGTTGCTCCCCAGGAGCCGCTTCGCGAACGACATGACAGCCTGAAGAACATCTTTTCACTGAATTGTAAACTCTTCAGTGCTCAAATCCTGCCATTCGGGATTCATGGTGATCACTAAGTTATTTTTCTTTTCGCGCCGCCATTTTTTGATTTCCTTTTCACGGCTGATTGCGGCATGAACGTCTTCAGTTTCTTCAAAGTAGACGAGTTTGCTGATGTTGTATTTTTGGGTGAAGCCATCCACCAATTTGTTTTTGTGTTCATACATGCGGCGTTTGAGGTTGTTGGTCATGCCGATGTACATGACTTTGTTGTTCCAGTTGGTCAGGATGTAGACGTAGTAGGTTCTACTCATCGCCGGTAGCTGTCATTTCGACCGGAGGGAGAAATCTATAGCTAGAGTTCCCAGCAACAGATGTCTCTCTACGCTGCGCTGCGTTGCTCCACGGGAGCCGCTTCGCGAACGACATGACACGGCCTCTGTCATTCCGACCGGAGGGAGGAATCTTTGGTAGGGTTCCCGGCAACAAATGTCTCTCTGCGCTGCGCTCCATTCGACATGACACGGCCTCTGTCATTCCGACCAGTGGGAGGAATCTTTGGTAGAGTTCCCAGCAACAGATGTCTCTCTACGCTGCGCTGCGTTGCTCCACGGGAGCCGCTTCGCGAACGACATGACACGGCCTCTGTCATTCCGACCGGAGGGAGGAATCTTTGGTAGAGTTCCCGGCAACAAATGTCTCTCTCCGCTTCGCGAACGACATGACACGGCCTCTGTCATTCCGACCGGAGGGAGGAATC
>CAZPYG010000110.1:0-16147 GCA_964590465.1 uncultured bacterium
TCCAACTGAAATTGGTCTCTGTATCGTGCTCTCTCCAAGGCTCCTCGGATATCTCGTACCTCTTCGTCTAAACGAAGTTGGGCTGTGCCTTTTGGATTCACAGCCAGGATAAGAATCTTCCGTTTCATGGGAGTCAGCCTGCAATAGGTAGAGCACTAAGTGCCCCAATTATACGTTCCACAGCTTAATCTCAAGATCATCACCCCCAGTAGCCAGAACTTTGCCTTTGGGGCTAAACGCCAGGCATCGCACCTCCCCCAAATGCCCCGTCAGGGTTTTGAGCAGCTTACCTGTTCGCAAATCCCATAGCTTTACGGTGTAGTCGGCGCTGGCGCTAGCCAGGGTATTGCCATCCGGGCTTACCGCCACACCCCATACCCGTCCGGCATGGCCTTCTAAAATATGGGGTTGATGCTTCTGGCCCGTGCTCATATCCCAGAGTTTTATGGTGCGGTCAGCTCCGCTGCTGATCAGTAACTCGTGTTCTTGGCTAAAGGCCAAATATAACACCTGACTCAGATGACCATGGGGAATACTCCACACCAGGTCAGGGCTCTGGCTATCAACATTCCAGAGATTAATCGTGCTGTTCAGACTACTCGTGGCCAGCCACTGACCGTCGTCGCTGAACTCAGCCGCCAGCACCGGGCTGGAATGGGCCTGTATACTGCGTATCCAATCGCCGGTTTGCAAGTTCCACAGTGAGACCTTGCCATGGTCTGCCCCTGTGGCAAAGCAATTACGTTTAGCGACTGGGCTTACCGGTAAAGCATTAACCAGGGTAATAGACCTGGAGGTGGCTTTGATGGTGTAGCGGCAATCTCCGGTTTTCTTGTGGTTCAGTTGGTCAACCTTCCAGGCTTTGACCTGACCATCGGCACTACAGGTCAACAGAGTATCCCCCCTGGGGCTAAAGCCCACACATTTGATGCGCTCTCGATGGCCCGTCAGCAAATGCAGGAGCTGCCCGGTTCCAAGGCTCCAGAGGCGAGCTGTTTTGTCATTACTGCCGCTGAGCAGGGTTGTGCCGTCTGGGCTAAAGGCCAGGGTGCGAATCCAGTCTGAATGGCCGACCAGAGGTTCCCGCTGTAGGGACTGTGCCCCCGCAGCTACCGTAGTTCGGGTTTGGATGGGGTTGAGCTGCGATCGCTGTTTTAACACCGGCACCAGATGAACTGGCAACGGTTGTTTCACGGTTTCCTCTGGCGACTGAATGGGAATTAGTTTGCGACTAACCGTAGAGGGAACTGACTCAAACTCCATTTGAATGGCGCTGCAGCCTAGCTTGTAGGCATCTTCAATGGGGCGACCGGCACCGATAGCTTCGTAAAAACCGACAGAAAATGCGATCGCCGCTTCGTCGGGTATTTCCTGACTCATGCCAATGACATAGTTGATGTGTTGAATCAGCCCCTCGGCCTGGGCCTCAGAGTAGCAGGCATTGAGGATGATGCACTCCACCTGCTGAGCAAAGACCGAGAAGAGGTTAGCCAGAGCCTCACGGCTGACCATGTGGGCATGGCCGTCGTCGTCCTCCAAAACCAGGCCATCGTCACCGTTGCCGTGGCCACAGAAATGGACAATGTGGGGGTCAATATCGAGCAAAGTGCGCCGCAGGTCTACCGGGCGAACCGCTCCCCGCCATTCGATGTGGTACCCATCCCGATGGGGCGACTGCCTCAGCCCTTCTCGTATTTCGCGAATTTCGCGGTCTAAGTCGAGGTTAGAGGTTTCCTTGGGGTTAGAGGCAAGGACAAGGATGGTTTTCATAGTTTATTTCATTTGAAATCCGAGGTAAACATCCCTTCAAGATGATGCAAAGCCACAATCTTGATCGAAGCTTTCACCTTTCTTAAGTTTGGCGAATCGATAACCTCAACCAGTCTCTTTCACCGATTTTGCGGATATTGGCCAGAATCCATATGACATCTGTGGCTTAACTACAGGGCCATCTCCGGTATTACCAGAAGGTGAGCATCCATACCTGATCCAGCTCGAGATCTGCACTTCTTTATAGGGCAAAATTCCACTCCTAAACCTGCACAAGATTTAGTTCCTTACAGTTATTAGCAATTTTTTACCTTTTCTTGAAAGCAAAGCCCGAATTGAGCACACTGGTGGATATTCCCTGTAGTTAGCAATCCCGAAAGGTTTTTCCGTATCTACCCATCTCGAATATCGGCCATGGCTCACTTTACCCGCAGCATTGCCATCATCATCGGCATCAACCAGTACCAGAACGGAGTGCCACCCCTCACCACCGCCGTTAACGACGCCTTTGGAGTGAGCCAGGTGCTGAAGGCCGACCACGGCTACCGGGTTGTGTTCATGAGAGATCACCAGGTGACCCTGGCCAGCTTGAAAACCCTGCTGGTGGAGAAACTACCCCACATCATCCAGGCCGACGACCGCTTCTTGTTTTACTTTGCCGGTCATGGTCTCGCCTTCAACGGCGACGCCGGTCCCGAAGGGTATCTGATTCCCCAGGATGCCACCCTGGGGGACAGCAACACCTACCTGCCCATGACCCTGATACACGATTCCCTCACAGCGCTCTCTTGCCGTCACTTTTTAGGAATTTTCGACTGTTGCTTTGCCGGGGCCTTTCGCTGGTCAGCCACCCGCCGCCTGACCCCGATCCCCAAAGTGATTCATAAAGAACGGTTCGACCGCTTTTTAACCGACCCGGCCTGGCAGGTGCTCACCTCCGCCGCCGATGACCAGGAGGCCATGGATGCCCTGTCCCTGAAAGATCACCGAGGACATACCGGGCACCATTCCCCCTTTGCCGAGGCGCTGATCAACGCCCTTAAAGAACAGAGCCAGGCCGATGCCAGCCCCCCGGCCCAAAACGGCAAACCTGCCGGGGATGGGGTAATTACCGCCACCGAGCTGTATCAATACTTGCGGGATGCGGTTGAACCCGGCACTATGGAACACGCCAAGCGCCAGACCCCAGGGCTGTGGCCGTTGAAAAAGCATGGCAAGGGGGAATATATCTTTCTGGTGCCGGGGCGTAAGCCTGACCTCCCAGATGCTCCCAAGCTCGACGAAGCGGCAAACCCCTACCGGGGCCTGGAGTCCTTTGAGGAAATCCACCAGCATTTGTTTTTTGGCCGTAAACAACTGATTCAAGAGCTGCAGGAGTTTATGGAGAGCCACCCCCTGACGGTGGTGTTGGGGGCGTCTGGTACAGGTAAATCCAGCCTGGTAAAGGCCGGGTTAGTGCCTGCCCTGAAACAAAACCTGGATATGGACGGTAACCCCGTCTGGCAGGTGCTGCCGATTGTGCGGCCTGGGGTCACCCCGTTGAAGGCCGTTACCCAGGCATTGGGACGTCATGACCTGGGGCGTACTCTGGCCCACCAGGAGACTTCCGCCTGGGGCGAGACGTTAAAAACTTACCTGCAGCAGTGGCAACGGCAAAATCCTCACCAGAAACTGCTGCTGGTGATTGACCAGGCTGAGGAGCTGTTTTCCCTGTGTCGGGAAGGGGCGCAACGTGAGCAGTTTTTAGAGATTCTGGCGGAGCTGCTGGATCAGCAGAGTGCCCGGTTCCACATTGTGCTGACCCTGCGGTCAGACTTCGAGCCCCAGTTCCGCAACTCGGTGCTGGAACACCACTGGAGTTGCGATCGCTTTGTCATTCGCTCCATGAACCGGGAAGAGCTACAGGCCGCCATTGAAGCTCCCGCCGCCGCCAAGGTAATGTACTTCGACCCACCGGAACTGGTGGATCGGCTAATCGACGAAGTCTACGAGACTCCGGGAGCCCTGCCCCTGCTCTCGTTTACCCTGCGAGAACTGTTTCTCCGCTATCTCCGTGATGCCGATAACCGCACCAATCGCGCCATCACCGCCGCGGACTATGAGGCTCTGGGCGGCATTAAACAGGCGCTGGTGAATCGGGCCGATGAAGAATACCAGGCATTGGTGCAGCAAGACCCCGCGTTTGCCGACACGATTCGTCGGGTAATGCTGCGGATGGTGGCCTCTGGCGGCACGGGCAATACTCGTCGTCAGGTATTGCTGAGTGAACTGGACTACCCCGCCCCAGAAGCCGACCGGGTCAACCAGGTGCTTACCCGCTTCAAAGAAGCTCGCCTGCTGGTGAGCGACACCACCGCCGACAATGAGCCCTACATCGAACCCGCCCACGATGCCCTGGTAGAAGGCTGGCCCCGGCTGCTGCAATGGCTGGAGTCGAGCAGTCAAACGAAGGAATTAGCGCAACAAGGCTGGCGACGGTTTTTCTGGAACTTTCGAACGAACGAAGACAATACAACTCTGGATGAACGGGAAAAATTGCTGCTGCAACGCCGCTTGACCCCCGCCGCCAACGACTGGCACCGAGCACAAAAAACGAAGTTCCTCTGGCATGGCGATGCGCGATTGCCGCTGTTAAAGCAAATTCGCAAGCGTGAGCCAAATTGGTTTAACACTACAGAAACAGATTTTGTGAAACGTAGTCTTGGACGCAAACGCTTTAACGTTAGTTCGCGATGGTTGTCGATGATAGGGTTGCTGGCAGCTTCCATAGTTGCAGGCTTATTTCTTTACCAAACACAACAAGAGGCTATCAGACAGAGAAATATTGCAGAGACCAATAGACTTCAAGCAGAAAAACGAAGTGCAGAAAATCTGATTACCACCTCTAAAACTCAGTTTGAGGCAGATCAGCACCTTGACGCTTTGCTGGCTGCTTTAGACGCTGCCAAGGTAATTCAAAAAAATCTAGAGCTTCGCGACGATAGTGAATTGCTCTCTCAGGCTACATTTGCCTTACACCAGGCATTTTATGGTAATCAGGAACTGACACGTTTCTCTGCCCAGAGAGCCGAGCTCTCTCCCAGTGGCAAGTATGTTGCTCTAGTTGAGGAAGATACACTCAGGATTTGGTCAAACGAAAACTACAGCTATGTTACTATCCAACATCAATTCACCTTTGATGAAAATCAAAGAATTCAGCAGATAGAAATCGACTTTAATCCCAGTGAAACTCAAGTAATGCTTTCTAGATACCTATCCAGGGAAGTTGTTAAAGAGGACGAAGTATTTGGCACCACTATTATAGAAACAGTTCGGGATCAACACGAGGCAAGAGCCTGGTCTCTGGAGGGACAAGAAGTAGAAATTGACCCATTGATAACGAGGTTCACCCCAAATAATGTTTTGGCTTTCACTCAGTCTGGGTTACTCAGGATAAGTGACTCAAAGCAATTTAACTTTCCTCAATACAGCCAAATCAAGTTCAGCTCTGATGGGCAAAAAATAGCGTGGGGGTATAATGGGAAAATCGAAATAGCTAATATTGAAGACTTAGATAATGTAGAGGTTTCAGATGATCAGCCCTTCGATAATGAAGCTGAACCCATGGATCTGTTAGGCTTTATAGGTGATGATCAATTTGTTTTGGTTAGAAGATTCAATGTTGACACCGGAATGAGAGACAAGTATCAAATTCTGGATTTATCTGGCACTTTTATCAAGGATATAAACTTGACTACTTCCCCAAATGGATGCAATGGCGAAGCAGGTGATGAAATGCTTTCGCCCAGTGGCAATTTCTTCGTTGTTAAGTGTAGAAATGGCAATGTATCTATTCAAGAAATAGTTCTATCTGATATAGAACTATCTTATTCAGCTAAACCACCAGCACAGCAATTAATAAATGTCTTCGAAATATCTAACGTTAGTTCAGATGGATTCGCTTCCTCATCAATTTCTATTGCCCAGGATGAAACCAGGATGCTAGTTTCTAACTCTGAGGGATTTAGGGATATCAGCAAACTGTGGATGATCCAGAAAGAAGAGATTCAGCAGCCGCTATTTTCTGACACTTCTGACCTAGAGATTTTATCTTCTGATATTTCTTCAAACATGAATGTAGTTGCTTACGTAGATCGCTCAGGAGCCGTTCAACTTTTTCATGAGGATATTTCTGAAGCCCAGATTAGTCAAATCCCAGATAAAGTGGTGGAATTGCCTAACAACCCTCTGGTTAGATTTTCCAGTCCTGGACAGTATTTTGCTTTGGTACATGATAGAAAAATTAATCTTTTCTATGAAGATGGAACCCCAGTACTCGATCTAAGTTCCAATCCTGCTGTGTTAGAACATGATGACAATGTCACGTCTGTCAACTTTGCTCCTGACGAAAGTCTTATCGTCTCTACAGATTCTGGAGGGGCGATAAAAGCTTGGGATCTGCAGGGTGTACTAATAGATAGTCTAAAACTTGATTTTCCTATTACCTCATCAGCGATAAGTCCTGAAGGCAGTAGAGTAGCTATTTCATACACAGATGATCTACAACATCCTCTAATTGAGATAAGAGATTTAGAGAGGTTGGATGGCAAGGCTCTCATGACTTTTGAAGATGAAGTAATTTCAACGCCAGATGTTGATCGAACCATCGCTCCTATCACCGAAATAAATTTTCTGAATGATGAATTCCTGGTTTTTTCAAATAAAGATCCTTATTTTGGGGCTGGTTTTGGCATCAAAATTCTCGACATCAAGCCAGGAGGTGTAGTCAGCAAAATAAGTACTAGAGGAAGTAGTGCGGCTCGCCAAGTAAGTCTTCACCCACTTGCTAATTTATTGACAGTAATGGTTGTGCTGGATGCACATAATTCAATAGGTGTTGGTAGGCTTTGGAGTATCGATGGCGAGCAACTATCTGACTTTAGTCATCTTTCCTTTGGTCAAACTCCGAGAGATTCATTTTGGGGTTGTTTTCAGGAATTTATATATCCAAAATGTATTAATGAAGCCAGGTTTAGTAGTTCAGGAGATGTACTAGCCGCCATAGTTCAATATGACGAAACAGGGGAGTACGGAGTAGCCGTATGGGATTTTAATCTGGACACTCTTGTCGATAAAAGCTGCGACCTATTATCTAATTACCTGAGTGGCCCTCTGGCAACTGATGCAGAAAAGCAGCTTTGCTCAGATGAACCGGATCAAGCGGGTTCACAAACCTCAGAAACGACTCCTAATGAATCTATCTCTGGTCCATCAACACTTCCCTGGTATTCTCTCAGTCGGTGGTTGGGGGCGGGTCAGGGGGAACAATCTGCTTCTACACCCTCGACCGAGCCTGCTGACGGTTCAGGAAAAACTTCCCCAACCGTCTCTGAAAATAACAACTTCCCAACACTGACACCGTCGATTTCTCAGCATATCGACCTGACTGGTTTAGGTTTAACCCTTAATGAGCAGGTCAGCTTCCAACGTCTTAACACGCAGGCTCTGGTGTGGGATATTGAGGGTGCGCTCGAAAGCCTGATCGTTTTACAAAACAGTGACAATCAGTGTGTTGCCACGTTTGCTGAGCAGTTTACCCAACTTCTTAACCAACAGGATAAAGAGGGCTTTCGCCAAATTAACCCCATCAAAAAAGAGCTAAACAAAACTCAAGGCTGTGCACTGCCGCTGGTTCCGTTTGACTTCTCTCCCTTGAGCAGCGACTAAGCTTCTGGCCTCATCACCCCAAACAACCCATGGACCGGGCTGGGGGATTGGTCCCCCATATCTTCAGTGCTCACCGTTACCCGATAGAACCCGGTCGGCAAGTCATCAACCGATAAAACCCACTCATCCCCCTGCTGAACAAAATTGTGCTGAATGGGGCTACTCGCCCCCGATACTGACTCAATCGTGGCTTTTAGGCTATTGCTCTGCACACCCATTAATCGAGCTTGCATCACCACTTCTTCTTCAGAAGTGTAGAGATCATCCAGGCTAAGGCTGATCGCCTTTTGGGGTGCTTTAACAGCGGCGAGACTGAACTGACTCATCCTAATCGTGTTCAGCAAATTCTCCAGCACCTGGGGTTGATTCTGAATGGCCCCATGCTGCTCGGCAATAAACAGGTTATCCAGGCTAGAGGACCGCTCGATGGGAATGGCAGACACTTTTGGCACGGTGCCATCACCGTCGCTTAAATCTGCACGACCTTGCAATGCGGCTGGCAGATCTCGGGTAGCGGTCAATAGACCATTCAGTAGAGTTGCAGATTGAAGCGTAGGCTGATTTACCCCAGCAATCGGGACCACCGAAAACGAACTGCGATAGGCAGGATCTTGCAAATGCTTCTCTACTGCGGCCTCAATTTCGCGATGAAAGGCCAGGGCATCCTGGGCCTTTGTCTTATCAATATTGGGCAAACCCTCGGCTTCTGCAATGCGGCTATACTCGCCATTGATATTGACGCACTGGTAAATAGGCAGTAGTTGGTAGATAGAGGTGAGCGATCGCATCACGTCCGTCAAATCCAGAAACAGCTTTTTGTAGCCGTTGGCCAAAAAGTTCACGGCATTGAGGGAACCCCGGTAGGGTGTGCCAAAGGTGAACAAAGCCCGACTGTCCTGCCAGCCTTCTAAAACTTCCAGGTAATAGCGGGATACTAACCCACCCATGCTGTGGGCCATCAAAATCACCTTGGCATCGGCGGCCCCGCTGCGCTCTCGCCAGCACTTGAGGCGCTTATCCACCAGCTTTTTCAGAATGCGAGCACTGGCTCGGTTATCCCGCCGCCAGTCGTAGGGGAACTGGTAGAAGTTGGCGGGGTGATCGTCCGGATCGTTGTAGATGTCGCCGGGGGTGACCTCAAAGTTATCGGTAATCAGCTTTGCAGTGCGGGTGTAGCCGTCAATTTTCCATAGCCCTGGTACGAGATGAGTATCTTGAATCAACGCGGTAGGGCGAACCCCATCTCCCAGGTCTTCAGCCTCGGGATCGTCCTGATCTAGCTTGAGACTTTTGATGGTTTCTCCAGTGCGGAATACCAGATCCCAGATGGCATTACCAGAAATGGCCCACAGGTCTCTTCCGTCTTTCTGCAACACACTTCCCAGAATGCCAGGAAGGATGATGATCATATCTTTCATGGGGGCTTTGGATGTCATTTCGACACTTTCCACTAAGAAAATTTAAGGGCCTACAAAGATAGAAACATATTTTCCCGGTTGATCACCTATTTGCAAAGAATGGAAGATTTCATTAGGGAAAATTACTTTAAGAGCACTTTCCAAATATTTTGCTCCTTCGGTATTACTCGCAGTATACCGTATTTCATTTCCAGGTGAGTCAACTGTCGGGTAAGGGTAATCATATTGTTCAAAGAAACTGTTCGGCTTTCCTACAGAGTTAATATTGCTGTCTCTAAAATCCGGAGGGAAAATGTTCTCGATAGAATCTGCTTTCGCCTTTAGATCAGATCGATCAGATGGGTAATAAATATTTATTTTGTAGGCTTCTAATATCTTGATGCTTTCTGATAAGCTCAAATTATACAAAGCAATTGGATTTGGCAAATTTGGTGCCATCTTTATAAAACCTTGAATTGAATGTTTTGGGCTAGAGACACCAAGCATCATGACTTGACTCAAAACAACTAAAATAGTTGAAAAAAACAGACCCATGCCAATGAGCAATTTAGGTGTTAAAAGTGATTTGACCGATGATTTTAGTGGTGAGAATCTCCAATTTTCTGACTGGATATCTTTAAAGGAGGAATTTGATTTTTCCTCGTTATTCAATGATTTGGCTTTATGTATTTTGCTTTTTTGTAAGATTTCATTTTGTTCGCTTGGGATTAATGAGGTAATAGCTAGGGGAAGATTCCTATCAAATAGATTACTCCCAATTGAAGGATGCTGCTTGTGATCCGTCGCCTGCTTTACATTTTCACGGACATATTCAAATAGCTCTCCTACAGAGACAATGCCGTTTCCATCGCTATCGGCGGCTCCACGCATTCCTTCGAGTAAATAGTAAGTGAACACACCATGGCCATTACCCCACCGACGGTCTTCAAAAGATGCCTCGTTAGCTTCTGCAGAAGTAATCAAAGCTAGTCCATTTTTGGCCTGTCCCACTTCTTGTAAGTACCGGTTAACTAAGTCAGTAGCATCGCAGGTGCTTCTACGACCTATGGAACTACCGAGAGCAGCACTATGGCAGGTGTCGGCTAATATTACGACTTTTTCAGCCAAAAGGTTCTCGGTTAAAGCTTGATGCACTTCTCGCATGGGCAAACCTGTGCCCGGAATATCCGTAGGGTCTGTATCATGAGTCAGCAAATAGACATTCTCAGGACGATTAGGATCAGGCGCACCATGACAGGCCAAGTACACTACGACTAAATCATCCCGATCCGGCTTTTGTAGAAACCCTCTCAGAGCTTTCGTTAGATTACGTGTTGTAGCTTCTTCATTTATGAGCTTTTCAATGTAATCAGGATTAAATCTTCCTCCATTTTCGGTCAGTAAAAGCTTGTAGAATTCCTCAGCATCTCGGTCAGCAAACTGTAGATTCCAATCTTTGTTACGATATTTAGATATGCCAACAATAATGGCCCATCGGCTACAATTTTTGTACTCAGAAAAAAGTGCCGAAACCACTTCTAATCTTCTACTTGTTGGCTGAGTAACCATAAGACTTCTCACTTCAAAAAATATGCAGAGGAAGTTACTCTAGAGTATTAACCAGACACTATTAGTTGGCAGTTAGCTTCCTGAATCGTTATTTTTAGTTACAAAGGAGAACACCTCTAATTAGTGAGTCTGGACTTACTTCAATTTTGCCCACTGACGTTTCAAAACAGAAGGCATTAGTATTTTTTTTCATTTAACGCTACTTTCTTTAACACAATCTGAGTTGATTTTACCAGTCGCCTTAGATTGTGGTGTATGGTCTTAACCCATCTAACAGAGGTAATGGGAGTGCCACACGCTCGGACCAGTAGCATGGCTAGCTTTCGACAACAATCTGAATTTGCTGGGTTACCCATTCATCTTTGGGATTTCTCACCAACGTTGCAGATCGAGTACTGGTCGGGGCATTCTCCATATCGGCTCCAATCATCGTCAACAGGTCATTCAGCGGATTAATACTGCTATCTCCTCCCATACTGCGAGTAGCCTGAGCCTGTCCCTTCAAGGCTTCATTCAACTGAATTCCCCGTGCAGTAGGGGGTTTATCTAGAGCGGGTAACGTCAACCAGCGAAAATCGGCCAAACCATTTTGAATGGCAAAGACCTTAAGAATCTCAACACTTTCTCGATAAGCAGGGTCGTCAGGTAGACCCATTTGCAATTGCATTTCCTCCTTTCCTCCCGGTGGAACCTGAAGAAAAGGTGATTCAAAGCCCCCCAGCGGTATTTGAGATATCTCCCAGGTGGGTTCAAGGTCGAGCACCGCCACCTTGAGGGGTTGATTGCCGTTATTTTTTAACCGTAATGTCACAACGTCCCCATCTTCCACCACCGGATTTTGAGGGTCGGGGAAAGGATCACCGTCCTCCGTCAGCAGCTCAACCGTCAGATTCTTGGAGAGCTTTGAGCTGGCATTGTCCAGGCTTTGTACCGCCTGGTATTTGGTCAAATGCACTAACCGCTTCACCACCTCCTGGGGGGCCGATGGATCATCCATGGAAAGTAAGGGTCGCAAATTGGGAATGGGCATACCCCGACAAATTTCATAGTTCCCCTTTGAGTCAATCGCCACCTGATACATGGCTGCCTCATCCCCCTGGGCTTCCACCACCCAGCCATTGTCCTGGAGAGCCTGCCTGACCTTCTCCAGGGCTTCAGTTTGTCGACCAACCAGATTGAGAGGGAGTTGGTTCAGTTTCGTAAGGGTTTCGTGGTCATCGGTTTCCCCAGCTTCTTTGCCATCAAACAACCGCACTCGCTGAATCAACTCCACCGGGGCAGAGACCATTACGGCAGGTGCCCCCAGCTCAATAGTGCCGTTGACCGAAATCCCGCCCTCCTCAGGCGTCAGAATTCTGGCTTTAGATTTATCAGCTTCAGGCTTTTTGAAGATTTCTGCGATTGCAACTCGCTGTTCCAGGTCAGTAAAGTCAGTCGTCCCCTGGGGATAAATGGCGAAGCGTGCCCCCTTACTCAATCCCTGGGTCTGCCCGGCACCCAGGGTAATCACCTGATTATCCAGATCAACCTCTTGCACCAAAATCGTGTACGGGATTGTCCAGAGATCGCTGCCAAATACCCGGCGATTGCTCTCCCCCATAATCATCGGCAACTGTTGGGGAAATTTACTCTGAATTTGAGCACTCAGGCGGTCGTGTAGCAGCTTGTAGGTCAACGGCTGTCCGCTCGTGGCCACACTGGTGAGGGTGTCAATCATCCAGTAAGTTAAAGCTCCGTTACGCTCTCCCCCTCCATCCACTGAATATTCATAGGCCGATTCATTGGGCCGACAGGCTGCCAGCAGTACATAATCTCTGGCTTTGGGTAGGCCAGCCGCACCCACTCCCTGGGCACGGGTCAGGTTTAACCAGTTCTGCTCTAACTCATCTTTGCTGGCCACCAGGCTGTTGGCGGTGCGAGGCTTCAGGTCCGGCTCAATGCTGCTGCGAATCTGGGCATCCATACCGCGAGTGGCTCCGCCGGAATGGCAGCTATCCAAAATTACGGTGACGATGAGCCCTTTGTCGGTCATCCGCTTGAGCAGGGTGGTCATTTCCACATCCCGCAGGTAGCGACCCTGTTCAGCATCGCCAATATCCATGGGTACCAGGCCCTCGTCATACTGGATGCCGGTTCCCTGTTTCAGGTTAGGAAATACGGTGGCAGCTCGTCCTCCATGACCGGAATAGTGGATATAGACCTGTTCGCCGGGTTGGGCCATTTCAGTAATGGTGTTGAAGGCGTTGACGATGTTTTCGTAAGTCGGCTTTTGGGGTTCTGGTCCTGTAGCTGAGCGAATGGCCATTAGCGTTTCATCTTCGCGATTGCGAGAGATCAGCTTTTGAACTCGTTTTGAGGAAATCTTGAGGTTTTGGGTCAAGAAGGTTTCGACCAGCTCAATATCTCTGACGGACCCTTTCAAATTGGGGAACAGCTGGTTGGGGTCGTAGTGGTCAATACCAATTAGCAGGGCATGGATTTTGGAGAGCTGCTCGGTCATAGTTTCTAGTGGCAAGAGTTGATCTGGAATTACATATCCCCGCTCCTAGGCTGGTCTGCTGTCACCCTTCTAAGTCGATCTTCTGCATTGCCGAACAGTCTTACCTGAGAGCCTATGGCCCTGCATCAGGGAAATGGGGACATCAAGGCGGGTTAGCCTGATTTTAGCTGCAAAATTTTGACTGGCCAGATAAATTTACAACCTTGCAACCTTTGTAGGCGGCCTTAGTTCAGCCCCCCAGCCCTGTCTCGGCGTTCATTCTGTAGGGGGTTTACCTGTTGTCTTCAAAACCAGGCGGTGGCGGTGGTTAAGCACCCTAAACCACGCCCCTGTCTTCATAAATAGGCAAAAAAAATTGTCGCGCGAAGCGCGAAGGGGAAATGGCAAAAAAGGCAAAGGGCACAAGGGTAAAGGGCAACCTACGCGCCGCCGCACACCACCCGAAAACCAACGTCGAAGCTAGTGTTGTCGGGCGCGTCCCAGCTGCGGTCCGCCGACCGGCAGAACTCAGGATAGCCGAACCAGGAACCGCCCCGCCGCACTCGATATTCGCCCTTTCCACCAGCTATCCAGGCGTTGCCATCGTTGGGTGCTCCGGTATAAGTGTCATGCCAGTAGTCTGCACACCATTCCCACACGTTGCCATGCATGTCGTACAGGCCAAAGCCATTGGGCGGAAAACTCCCCACATCGGTAGTGGTGCCACGATTGCCGCCGTAGTTGGCTAAATCAGGGGTGAGGTTTGCTCCAAAATGAAAGGCCGTGGTGGTTTTGGCCCGGCAGGCATATTCCCATTCGGCTTCGCTGGGCAAACGATAGCGCTGGCCGGTCAGGCGGGTTAGGCGATCGCAAAATTCTATGGCGCCGTGCCACGAAACCTGCTCAACGGGACGGTTCTCGCCTTTAAATTTAAATTTTGATGGCTCTGCCGTTAGGCTACGGCTGACCTGGGGCAGGGCCGCCACCGCCCGCCACTGGGCCTGGGTAACAGCATACTTGCCCATGAAAAAGTCGGGCACGGTCACCGAATGTTGAGGATGCTCATCATTACTCCCCTCCCCTTCAGGAGAGCCCATCAAGAAGGCCCCACCGGGTATGCTCACCAGCTCTAGCCGTAGCCCATCGCCCAGGTCTGGCGAAATGCGCTGCAGGTAGGCCGCTTCGGCCTGGGCCACAATGGGTTGAGAAATCAGCCGTACTTCGTGGTCGGTCAGGTCTAGCTCTTGCTGTAGGGTCTGCAACTCGGCTTTGGTGTCATCATCCAGGGGGTAATGACCTTCGTCTATCATTAACCCGGTTAGTAGTTCGGCATACTCTTGTTGGGCCGCCTGCAGGGGGTTTTGCTCTTCGTCCAAAATTCGCTGGGCTTCTACTTCAGGAATATCCAGGTCTTTGCGCAGGCGATCTAGCCGCAACTTTTCCAGGGTGGTGAGTTTGCGATCGCTCAAATATTCCTGAACCTGCTCTCGATACTGTTTGAGCTTTTCATCGGCTTCCAGCACCTTATCAATATCGACCTGAATAGCGGTGCGTTCTTCTTCGGAAATGACTCGACCGGTCTGACTGGTTTGGTTAGCCAGCTTTTCTAGCAGGGCCGGGTTCACCTTTAAGACGGGTTTCAAATGCTCGGGTAGGGAAACTTTCTGAATGGTCTTTACCACTTCCAGTTTGCGGGCCTCGTCGGTGTCCGCAGAACGCACCCGAGAACTACCTGAGATTTCTAGCTGAATGGCGTTTTTGCCAAATTCAAAGGCTTCTTCGATGGAAGACTCGTAGCCCAGGGCTCGGTAAAACCCTTTAGAAAATGCGATCGCGGCATCATCGCGAATCTCCCGATTCATGCCAATGACATAATCGATGTGGTTAACGATGGCCTCGGCCTGGGTCTCGGAATAACAGGAATTGAGAAGCGCACACTGCACATGGCTGGCACAAAGCCGAAACAATTCTGAAAGGGCTTCTGTTCTCACCCATTGTTCGCCGGTGCCCTCGGCGGTTTCAAACACAAGGCCCTCTTCACCCCCCCCATGGCCGCAGAAATGAACAATCTGGGGTTGATGCTCCAGCAACAGTTCCTGCAGATCGCTCACCCGCACAGCCAACGCATCGGCCACTTCAAAATCTTGCCGATTGCGGCTGCGTTTAATCACCTCCCGCAGATCTCGGATTTCACGGTCAATGTTCAGGTCTTTGCGAGGGTTCGAGGCTAGAATCAGAATTTTCATGAACGATGAGCAACTTGGTTGTAGCAAGCATGCCCATTTTAACTTGAGAATATGTGTAAGCTAGTTGTAGGTATGTTGGGGGATGTGGAGAGTTTCAGCAATGAAGGCGCAGGTTCCGGTTATTAGATTTCTACGGCACTAGTGCATTGAGCGAAAAGTTATGCAACATCAGTGTAGTGCTTGCCCAGCTTTCTATCGGCTTGCTCTTTCGTAAAGGGTATCAACGTAAGGCGAAAAGTATTTATGCTTATCGTCTCTTGTCACAAGCCAAGGTGATGCCCTTCGATAGGCTCAGGGCGAGCGGTTTTCAGCGCGTTCGGGCTGAGCTTGTCGTTCGCGAAGCGGCTCCCTGAGGGAGCAAGCCCATTACTGACGCAACTTGTCTCGGGTTAAGTTGATACCCTTCGTAAAGGAGCAGTGGATGGTTTTCCGCTGTCGGTTCCGTTAGGCTTTCCAAGCCCGCACCGCTCTGACCAATTCGGCTTCACTGGGAATGCGCCGCTTTAGGCATTGCTTTTCAAGAATACTAATCTCGATTTCGGCCATATTGAGCCAACTCGCATGGGCCGGGGTGTAGTGAAACTGAATCCGGCTCAAGAGTTTCGCCGCCTGCTTCTCGCCTAACACGTCAACAAAGCACTTAGCGAAATACGTGTTGAGGTTATCCAGCACGATATTCACCCGTTTGGCCTGCCGATACCGCCCCCGCAAGAGGTGCTGAATAAATCGGACAAAATCAGGCTTACACCGTTGGGCCGTGACCACGACTTGTCGCCATCCGGCGAGGGGTTCGACGGCGACAAACAGATTGCGGGTCCCCCGCCGTTCATATTCATAGTCCACTTTCGCCGCATGACCCGGCTTCATGGCGATCGGCACTCGGGTATCCGCTAGCAGTTGTTTACTTTTCTCATCCACGCAAATGACCGGTTCATGCGGGTCATAGGGTCGCTGGTAGAGATCTAACACGGCATACATCC
>CAZPYG010000111.1:0-16137 GCA_964590465.1 uncultured bacterium
GGGACCGATGCCAGTGGGGAGTTCTCTGGGGCCTGGGGCGAATTGGTGGCTGGGGGTGGCTCGGGGACGGGGGAAGCTGTGCTGTTGAGTAAGACACTGCACCCGGAAACACCCAGCAGCATACCAATGGTTCCTAAGGTTTTGACAAAGTGCGAAGCATCGCCCATGGGTTTTACCTTGTCTTAAAATACCAACTGGTGATGACTAAAGCTGTCTTATCTCGGGCCATGCCTGGCTGGCCGCTTTCAGAGGCATGGTTAAGGGCAGCGGCATGGAGGGGTTAAGAAAGTCTTTGACTTTTTGAGGCAGGCCGTTTTTCCCATTACCGTTATCTCAAATATGCCCTTTGGCCTTAGGATAATAGCGCTCGCTGATCTTCAAGTTGGTGGTTATGGCTCTCATAGATGCTCCCGCGGCTCTTTTAGTTTTGGCAGATGGCTCCGCTTTTCCCGGCTGGTCGTTTGGGGCTCCTGGTACGGTGATGGGAGAGGTTGTGTTTAACACCGGCATGACGGGGTATCAGGAGGTTATGACCGACCCCAGCTATTGTGGACAGATCGTCACCTTCACCTATCCGGAGTTGGGGAATACGGGGGTGAATCCAGAGGATGATGAATCCGATCGGCCTTACATTAAAGCAGCTATAGCTCGTAACATTTGCGAAATTCCCAGTAATTGGCGGTCGACCCAGTCCTTGCCGAATTATCTTAAAAGCCACCATATTCCTGGTATTTTTGGCATTGATACCCGTGCCTTAACCCGAAAACTACGCTCCGTTGGGGCGATGAATGGGGCCATTTCAACCTCAGTCCTTGACCCTGGTGAACTGTTGAGGCAGCTCCAGGAGGCTCCCACGATGGCTGGGCTGAATCTGGTCGATCAGGTCACCACGGCTCAGGTTTATGAATGGACTGAGGGGACATCGGAGGTTTGGGAATTTCGCCCAGAAAGTTCTGCCGCTGGGGATGATGAACCCTTAACGGTAGTGGCTATAGACTTTGGTGTAAAACGCAACATTCTGCGACGATTAGCCAGCTACGGTTGCCGGGTGGTAGTCATGCCTGCCGACAGCACGCCTGACGCTATTCTGGGGTATCAGCCCGACGGCATTTTCCTCTCCAATGGCCCAGGGGATCCGGCTGCGGTAACAAAAGCGCCAGAACTGGTAAAAGCTTTGATGGATTATCAGTTACCAACTTTTGGCATTTGTATGGGCCACCAGATTTTAGGACTTTCCCTGGGGGCGTCTACCTTTAAACTCAAGTTTGGGCATCGGGGGCTAAATCAACCCTGTGGTCTGCAGCGGCAGGTGGAAATTACTAGCCAAAACCATGGCTTTGCCCTTGATGCCGACTCTATTCCCGCCGATGCGGTGACGATTACCCATCTGAACCTGAACGACAGCACGGTGGCGGGGTTAGAGCATAAGACCCTGCCCATTTTTTCAGTACAGTATCATCCTGAAGCTAGTCCCGGTCCCCACGACGCGGACTATCTGTTTGCTAAGTTTGTGGACAACATGAGACAGCATCGGAGGGCGAAGATACCGGCATAAAACTTCATTCAGTCCATTCAGAATTTAAGTAGGGTTTGTCCTACTTGCAGATGGTCCCAAGCTGACCTATATTGAACTGTCGCATTCGGAGCACCGAGGAGGTTTCCCATCGCTGAATCTCTAACCCTGACCGTAAGTTTACGAGGCACCCGCGATGTCAGGGGAACCTATCAACTGTTTCGCCTCATTGGCCAACTAGACGCCTTCTCGGAACCGGCGTTTAGGAAGGTGTTGTCTAAATATATTGAGGCTGGTCCTAAAAATCTGATTTTAGATCTGGCTGCCATTGATTTTGTGGACAGTTCTGGCCTAGGAGCTTTGGTGCAACTGGTGAAGAAAGCCACTACCGATGGAGGCACAATACAGGTGGTGACAAACCCTCGGGTAACCCAAACCGTTAAATTGGTAAGGCTGGAGAAGTTTTTGTCCTTGCAGCCTTCGGTAGATGATGCGATCGCTAATTTGGAAAACTCTGAAAACGGCTAATGTTACTGACATGGCCTCTAGTTTTTCTGGTACTAAGGCATTGTTTGTCCCCAGGGGGATGGAATCATGCCTGAGGGCAACCGCGACGATCGCCATACGAGTCTGGCTCAGCTTTCCCAACTTCGGCGGTCTCTACGGCTGCTAGGAGATTCTATGGAATTGTCTGAACAAAACCTGCGTTCGTTATCGCCTATTGCCCTAGCTTATGTCGGTGACGCTGTCTATGAGCTGTTTGTGCGAGGAGCTTTGTTGACTCCTCCCAGGCGCCTTAAAGCCTATCACCGGCAGGTGGTTCATCAGGTCAGGGCTGAACAGCAGTCAATCACGTTACAGCGGTTACTCCCTCTACTAACTGAAGCCGAGCAAGATATCTTGCGACGGGGACGTAATGCCTCTCCTAAGGGGCCAAAGCGGTTAGATGGTCAGACTTACCAACAGGCCACAGGTTTTGAGGCGCTGATTGGCTACCTTTACCTGACCAACCTGGATCGTTTAGTAGAACTCTTGAGCCAGGTTGATTTGGCGATGCCAGAGGCAGAACTTTTCGGTTGAAATTCTGGAGGGCTAAACTCCGCCTGTGGCAGGATGGGAAAAGCCCTGAAGAAGGATAACCTGAAACCCTAAGCCTGCGGTTAGGGGTAGCCGTGTGAGTGCAATTATTGGGTGGATTTCCTAGCAGCGGGGCTTTACAGCTTCCTGAAGTAACATAGTCAGCTACCTGATGGACTGTACTGTTCTTTTGGCTGCTAGCCCCATTTGCTGTTGTTTTGGCCAACGATGAAGGGCCTACAAATGGTCTACAAAATACGCTTCTAAGTTAATTTGAGGCCGTAAGTTCACTACTTTCTACGTAATCGCTTCAGGTTTGCCTCCTTAAGAATTCTCCTCGCTTCCTACATTTCAGTTGTCATCATGCCATCCAACAAACCGCCCCGTCCCTCCAAAAGCTCATCGTCGTCGTTCTCCAGGCAACGATCTGACCGCCATCGATCAGCTAAACCCCGACAGAATCCTTCCTCTTCTGTCTATACGCCAAAGCCGATCCCCAAGGATCAGGTGGAGCGAGAGCGGGATCAGGACATGATTTATGGGCGTCACGCCGTGGAGGCGGCTATTCAAAATAATCGACCTTTGAACCGGGTGTGGGTAAACGCCCGAGTTCGATATGATCCCCGCTTTTTGTCACTGATTGATGACGCCAAAGCGAGTGGCGCTGTCATCGACGAGGTCGACACTCGGCGGCTCAACCAGATCACTGAAGGCGCTAATCATCAGGGGATCGCTGCCCAGGCCGCTTCCTATGAGTATCGTGATCTCGATGATCTGATTACGACAGCGCTGGAGGCGGTGAAGCTGCCCGTGATCATTGCGGCCGATAGCATCACTGATCCCCATAATTTAGGGGCGATTGCCCGTACCGCTGAAGCTCTTGGTGCCCAGGGTCTCGTGATCCCCCAGCGGCGCGCGGTGGGGATCACCTCCACCGTAGCCAAGGTAGCTGCAGGAGCACTGGAAACGTTACCCGTGGCGCGGGTCGTGAACCTGAGACGGGCCCTCGAAAGCTTTAAAGAAAAAGGCTTTTGGATTTATGGACTCGCTTCAGAAGGAAGCCAATCCCTCCACCGCACTACCTTTGACCGCCCTACAGTTTTGGTGGTAGGAGCCGAAGGAAATGGATTGAGTTTAACTGTACAGCAAAGCTGCGATCTGCTACTCTCAATCCCGTTGCGCGGCACCACCCCTAGCCTGAATGCATCGGTCGCTACAGGCATGGCGCTGTATGAAGTTTATCGTCATCAATGGATGACACAGCTGCAAATTTCCTCTTTGCAAAATAAAAAACGAGGGATTATAACCAAACAAGAGGCTGTGTTACCCAGTAATGGGTCTGAGGTGTCACCTTTAGATAGGCAGGAACCATGAGCAATTTCTTTAGTCGTCTGCTGGACAATATTTTCGGAGCAAGCAAGTCTTGGTGGCTGGAGATTAAAACCAGCCAGCCCAATTGCACCTACTATTTCGGCCCCTTCGACAGTGAAGCCGAAGCCGAAACTCTCAAAGGTGGCTATATCGAGGATTTAGAGCAGGAAGGGGCACAAAATATCCGCTATGCTCTGCATCGATGCGCCCGTCCCGAGCCTCTGACCATCGTTGACGAGGCCGATAGTCCCCTCGGTGGGTTTTCGACACCAGCATTTAGCGGCCAACCTTAACCGCGAATTGAGGCTTTATTGGCCCGTTGAGGCTGCATTTCCCTACGGCAAACTTCTGTTTCTAGAGGAAATCTACTGCGCAGGGGCATGGCGACTTAACCATGCCTCAATGTCGGTTAAGAGCTGATCTGGAATCTCCCACGGCAGGAGATGGGCAGTGTCGGGATAACAAATATGTTCTGCCTCAGGGATATTTGCTGCGGTTTCCAGGCTGGCTGCAGCGGTGATGTGGCGATCCTCAGCCCCGTATAGAACTAGGCTCGGACATTGTAAAGTTCTAACGGCATCTAGGCGGTTGTAGCCCCTGGCAAGGGCACGGTTGAGTGCCCGTTGAGCCTGACCGGAAGTGGCCACATAGGCCCAAAACCCCTCCCGGGCTAGGCGCTGGTAGGCATGGGGAGTATGCCGTTGCAGCAGGTAGCGGTATAAGGAGCGTTGGCCAAAGGTTCGAATTACCCAGGGATTGCCTGGTGTGACCAGATTTAAGAGTGAGGCAATGCCTGTATTGGTTAAATCAAGCCAGTTTGTCGGCGGATGGTTACCGACTGGTCTGGCTGCGGTAGCGATTAAAATTAGCCCCGCTACCCGCTGAGGGTATCTCAAAGCCAGTTCCATGGCTAGAATTCCGCCTAACGACCATCCTAGAATGATGCAGCTCTCTATGCCCTGGGCATCTAAAAGTTCAACCAAGTCTTGGAGGTGTTGCTCTAGGGTATAGTCCTGGTTCACTCGACTGGCCCCATAACCGCGTAAGTCAGGGGCTATAGTGTGGTATCGAAGCGATAGGGCTTCATAAAATACCCCCATAGAACGCCCTGAACCAGGATGCCCATGGAGACAGAGGACGGGAAACCCCGAGCCTCTGGTGGTGTAGTGCAGTTTCACCGGAAATGTCCTCGAAAGTCCGTAAACAACATTAAGACGAACCTATCTTCTCCTTATCCCTCCATGCCGTAATCCATCCGCCGGGAAAAAACTGCCGGAAAACCTGCTTACTGACCCATAGTTCGAACGGTGGCTTAACGCGCTACCATAGAGCCTGCCGTAAAAAATCAACGGTACCTGGTTCGGAAAAGGACAAGGGCTCTTTGCTTTTGGGGCATAATGATCCGTAGAAGCGGCTATGTCCCTGGCCAGAAAAGGCTCGTTTCTTTACACTGGATATTCGAGCTTTCCCAGAGACTTGAAATTCTTCATAAACCTATTATGATTTCTTCCATTGATTCCGAAAGTTCCATTCTTAGTTTGAGCAATTCCGCCTCTAGTTTGAGCCAAATGCGCAGCATGTTACCCATGGTCGTTGAGCAATCCGGCCGGGGAGAGCGGGCTTTTGATATTTATTCCCGGCTGTTGCGGGAAAGAATTGTTTTTCTGGGGACTCCTATCGATGGTCAGGTGGCTGACTCCGTGGTTGCTCAGTTGCTTTACCTGGATGCTGAGGATCCGGAAAAAGACGTTCAAATTTACATCAATTCACCGGGCGGTTCCGTCACCGCAGGCATGGCCATTTACGATACCATGCAGCAAATTCGTCCCGATATCGTCACGATCTGTTTTGGATTGGCTGCTAGTATGGGGGCGTTTCTGCTGTGCGCTGGTACCAAAGGCAAGCGGCTGTCCCTGCCCAGTTCACGGATTATGATCCACCAACCGTTAGGTGGAGCCCAGGGGCAGGCAGTGGATATTGAGATTCAGGCTAAGGAAATTCTTTATCACAAGAATCGCCTTAATGAACTCATTGCTTTCCACACCGGTCAGTCCATGGAACGCATTGAAACCGATACCGAACGCGACTTTTATATGTCTGCGGAAGAGGCTAAAAATTACGGGCTGATCGACAGCGTGGTTCAACAACACGATTTGTCTGCCCATCCCGCCGAGACTGCACTCAACTAGGGTCATTAGTATGTCTAAGTACGACTCCCATCTGAAATGCTCGTTCTGTGGCAAGTCCCAAGAGCAGGTGCGCAAGCTAATTGCTGGACCGGGAGTGTACATTTGCGATGAATGCGTCGATCTGTGTAACGAAATTCTCGACGAAGAATTGTTCGACTCAGGGACCGCTATTGCTCAACCTGCCCCTCGGCGGGATGCACCTCCTGATCGGTCCAGGCCAGCAGCGGCAATTTCCCTGAGCGACATTCCCAAACCACGGGAAATTAAGACCTATCTGGATGACCATGTGATTGGTCAGAACGAAGCCAAAAAGGTCCTCTCTGTCGCAGTTTACAACCACTACAAACGGCTCAGCTATCTCCAGAGCGTGGAAGGCGAGTCCCCCGATGAGGTGGTAGAGCTGCAAAAATCCAACATTCTGCTGATCGGCCCCACCGGATGCGGTAAAACCCTTTTGGCCCAGACCCTGGCCCGCATTCTGGAGGTGCCCTTTGCCGTCGCTGACGCTACTACCCTGACGGAAGCAGGCTATGTGGGTGAAGATGTTGAAAATATTCTTCTACGGTTATTGCAGGTAGCCGACCTGGATGTGGAAGAAGCCCAGCGGGGCATTATCTACATCGACGAAATCGACAAAATTGCCCGCAAGAGCGAAAATCCCTCCATCACCCGAGATGTTTCGGGCGAGGGAGTGCAGCAGGCCCTATTGAAAATGTTGGAAGGCACCATTGCCAATGTGCCGCCCCAGGGTGGCCGCAAGCATCCCTATCAAGACTGTATCCAGATCGACACCAGCAATATTCTGTTCATCTGTGGTGGGGCCTTCGTCGGGCTCGAGAAAATTGTGGAGCAGCGCACCGGCAAAAAGTCGATTGGTTTCGTACAGCCTGGCGAAGCACAAAATTCCCGTGAAAAGCGTACGGCTGATGTGCTGCGTTACCTGGAACCTGACGACCTGGTGAAATTTGGCCTGATTCCAGAATTTATCGGACGAATTCCGGCTACCTCGGTAGTTGATCCGCTGGATGAAGAGTCTCTGATGGCGATTCTCACTGAGCCGAAGAACGCTTTGGTGAAGCAGTTCCAGAAGCTGATGCGGATGGACAATGTGCAGCTTGAGTTTAAGACCGATGCCCTGCGGGCCATTGCCCGAGAAGCTTACCGCCGCAAGACCGGAGCCAGGGCCCTGCGAGGCATTATTGAAGAACTGATGCTGGATGTCATGTATGAACTGCCCTCCCGTAAGGATATGAAGCGCTGCGTGATCACCCGGGAGATGGTAGAAAAGCGGTCTACGGCGGATCTGCTGCTGCATCCCTCGTCTATGCCCAAGCCTGAGTCTGCCTAGCGATGCCTTACGTTCGGGTTAATCAGGTTAATCACTATTACGAGTGGGTCGGTCTGGAAACCCGCCCTGCTGATTCCCAGAAGCCGGTGATGGTATTTGTCCATGGCTGGGCCGGGTCAGCGCGCTATTGGGAAAGTACGGCTCGTGCTTTAGCAGACCGCTTCGATTGCCTGCTGTACGACATGCGGGGATTTGGTCGTTCCTCCCTCGACTCCCAGCAGCGAGACGAGGTTAAAGCACGGGGCTACGAGCTGGAAACATTTGCTGACGACCTGGCTGAACTCCTCAAGGCTCTGGGATTGTCGAAGGTTTATCTAAATGCCCACTCCATGGGGGCCTCGGTGGCGGTGTTCTTTGTGAACCGCTATCCCGAATTTGTGGAAAAGGCCGTGCTCACCTGCAACGGCATTTTTGAGTACGACAAAAAGGCGTTTGAAACGTTTTACCGGTTTGGCGGCTACGTGGTGGCGGTTCGCCCCAAGTGGCTGAGCCACATCCCCTTTGTGCCAAGCCTGTTTATGGTGCGCTTTTTGAGCAAGCCCATTCCAAAGGCGGAAAAGGTAGCCTTTCTAGAAGACTTTTTGAATGCGGATTACGATACGGCTTTGGGGACAATTTTCACCTCTGTCAGTAAGAGAGCGACCGAGGTAATGCCGCTGGAGTTTGGTCAAATTCCGGTGCCGACGCTGCTAGTTTCGGGAGAGTTCGACCAGATTACTCCGGCAGAGCTGGGCAAAAATGCAGCGGAGCTAAATCCTAAAGTGGAGTACGCCCTGGTGAAAGGGACCGGTCATTTCCCAATGTTGGAGGACCCGGATACCTATTTAAATTATGTGAATCAGTTTTTGGATATTGGGTAAACACTTTGGTGGCCTGAAGACATGAACCTTCATCGATTGCCCCCCTGCTCCCCTTGCCCCTCCGCTCCTAAAACTGGACAGCCCAGGGAAAAACAGTATTAATCCAGGCCCAGCTCCCGTTTGAGCAGACTGATGGATTTATCGCCAATGTAGTTTTCGCAGACCACAAGGTGGGGCGGACGGATGAGGTCTTCGCGGGCTTCCGTAATGGAATTCTTGACGGCGGGCAGGCTGGCTTCGTCGAAGACCACAATGGTCTGGGCGCTGTGTACAACGGCGTTGAGTTTGTAGGTGTCATCGGTTTGAGCCGTCATCACCAGGATTTCGTCACCCCGCAGGCTGTAGCTAATCACTTCGGCGGCTCGGAGGATGCCGGAACTGAGGCTGACCATACCCAGGCAGGTGCCGGGACCCAGATCTTTAAGCAGTCCGAGTTCTTTGTTGTAATCGTAAATATCAATCGGAATTACCCGCACCGATTTGGGGGCGGCAATGGCTTCGGCTTCGCTGATGAAGTAACGGCTGGTGACGACGGTGCCAGAGCGGGTCTGGGCCAGCACATCCTCCAGTTCTTCCAGCGGTACGAGCTGCACGGGAATGTGGAGGGCGTTTTCCAGTTCGCGGACCATGAGTTCCCCGGCTCCGATGTCCTGCTTGGGGGCCGTGACGAGGACGCGGGCACTGCAGCGTAAACGCCAGTCAATTTCGGCCAGGAACAACTCCCTCGCCTGGTTTAAGGAGCATCCCTGGCGCAGCAGTTCATCTAAGCCATTCTCGACCACTTCACGGGCCTGGGGAAAATCGTTCCACAGGATAGATTGGGGACGGGCACTTTCGGCGGTAGTTTGCTCCCGCACGTAGATGCCGGAACCGGGCATGGCTTCCACCACTCCGGCCTCTTCGAGCTGGCGATAAACCTTGCTGATGGTATTGCGGTGCAGCCCGGTGTGCATGGCCAACTGACGGGTGCTGGGCAAGCGGTAGCCAGGGGGATACTGGCGGGATGCGATCGCAAACCAGATCTGATCATAGAGCTGGGTCGAAGCAGGAATTTCGCTGTCGGGCTGAATGTGAAACTGCACCACCTAACTACCTCCAGGCTGTCGCCGGGCAATGGAACGGACATTAGATACACCGGCTATACCAGGTCCAGTTAGGGAACTGTAGCGGTGATCTCAGAAACACTTTCTTCTCTAGACCTGGAACAGGGTTATACAGCTAATTTAAACCCTGTTCAAGGCGATAAGCAGAGTTTTATTAAGGGAAATAAGCTTACCTTCGCTAGTATGGCCAGACGTCGCCAGGAAAACCCTCGTTCCTGATCGGGTTAAGGTCAGGATATATCCCTGATGTAAGCTTGGAGGAATTGTAGGCAAGCCCAGGGAGTTTGCGGGGCCAGTCTATCTACCGTAATAAATTTTGACAATTTTAGTGACGTCAGAGATAAGGTAAAAGTGGCAGATAAGGCAGTATCTGAATCAACCATCATGGCTTCTTTAGTACGTACTGAGACCGTCGAGATTACCAGCGGCGATATTCAAATTCCAGCCTATTTGGCAGAACCTTCTCGCGAAGGCACCTTTGGCGGGGTGGTCGTGATTCAAGAAGTATTTGGGGTCAATAGCCATATCCGAGAAGTGGCCGAACGGATCGCCGGGGCAGGCTTTGTGGCAATTGCGCCCCACATCTACCACCGCCAGATCCAGGGCTTTGACGTGGGCTACGAAGAAGAGGACCTGGATCTGGGCCGCAAGTATAAAAATGGCACTAAGGCCAGCGAACTCCTGAGCGACGTTCAGGGCGCTATCGATTACCTCTACAGCAAAGATAACGTCGTCAGAACCGGCGTCGGTACCATCGGCTTTTGTTTCGGTGGCCATGGGGTCTACTTAGCCGCCACTCTGGATCCGGTCAAAGCCACGGCATCCTTCTACGGCGCAGGCATCACCTCCATGACCCCCGGCGGCGGCGAACCCACCATCAAGCGCACGGGGGAAATTTCCGGCACCCTGTATGGTTTCTTCGGCACCGAAGATCCCTTAATCGACCCCCACGAAGTCGATCAAATTGAAGCCGCCCTCACCGAACACAATGTGCCCCACAAAATATTCCGCTACGAAGGAGCCACCCATGGCTTCTTCTGCGACCAGCGAGACAGCTTTAATCCCTCGGCGGCAAAGGATGCCTGGGAGCATGTGTTGGAGCTTTTTAAGGAAAAACTATAGATTCCTCAAATCCACTACACCCCGCTGCCCAGCGTTGCTATAGTAAAAAGCTAATTGATTCCGTTCGGGAGGATTTCGCTTGACTTTTTCCGCCGAAGATTTTGCTAAGGCCCTTGAGGCTCACGACTTCGACTTTCGGGTTGGTAGTACCGTAAAGGGCACCGTTGTTGCCTACGACTCTGAGGGAGCCACAATTGATATTGGGGGCAAGTCTGCTGCGTTTATGCCCATTCGGGAAGCGGCGGTTAAGCAAGTTTCGAAGCTGGAAGACATTCTGGAGCCCGGGCTGGAGTATTCCTTCCAGGTGATTCGGGACCAGGATGCGGATGGTCAGGTGCTGCTGTCGATTCGGCGACTGCAGCTGAAGGCACTCTGGGAAAAGCTGGCGCAAATGGCAGACGCAGGGACCGTAGTTGAAGCCAAAGTCAACGGATTCAACAAAGGCGGCGTTACCGTCGATGTGGAAGGGCTGCGGGGCTTTGTGCCCAAGTCTCACCTGAGTCGCAGCTACGAGTCCCTGGAGGAACTGGTGGGCCAGCGCCTCACCGTTAGCTTTCTGGATGTGAACCCGGCTGATAACAAGCTGGTGATGTCTGAGCGGATTGCCGCCCGTAACGAGGTGATGGGTCGCCTTGAGCTGGGGCAGTTGATTGAAGGCACGGTGGCCAGCCTCAAACCCTTCGGGGCATTCATTGAATTTGATGGCATTACCGGGCTCCTTCACATCAAGCAGATCAGCAAGAACTATGTGGAATCCCTACCGAACCTGTTCCAGGTCGGACAGTCCGTGAAAGCGGTCGTTGTCACTCTGGATGAGGAACGCAACCGGATTTCTCTATCCACCAAGGTCCTGGAAAAGTATCCCGGCGAAATTATGAAAGAGCCGGAAGCGGTGTTTGCCGATGCGGAAAATCGGGTTGGCGATGTCAGCCGAGTTTTGGCGGAAAGCGAGGCTTGAGACGGACCGATATGCTGGATTATCGAGGACTGAAGGGGGGTGGGCAGTGCCTACCCAGCTCTGTCAAGGTGGTCCCAAAAGAGGGAAAGTTGCTCCTACGCTGGTCTGGTGGAAATTGCTGGCAACGGCATTCACGCAGTCTGTCTGATAGGCTGATTACAGCTAATCTCACGACTTAAATATGGGCAGCGTTTGGGAACTCGACTTTTATTCGCGACCGGTCTTAGACGAGAACCAGAAGAAACTCTGGGAGGTGTTGATTTGCGAGGGGATTGTTGACACCCAGACCAAGCCGGATCAGCTGTTTCGTTACAGCAAATTTGTCCAGAACACCGAAGTCAACTCTATCAACCTGAAGAATGCGATTGAGGAGGCCATGGCTGAGGCGGAAACGCCCCCCAACCGAATCCGCTTCTTTCGCTACCAGATGCAGAACATGATCCAGCGGGCCTGCGATGACGCCGGGATACCGGCGAAGGCCAGCCGTCGCACCCTGGCCCTGCAGCACTGGTTGGACGACCGTAAAGAGTCTTTTTATCCGCACCAGCCCGGTTACAAAAACACGCCCTCTCCTTCCGTTGCGGCTCCGCCACCGACGCCGAAGCCTCTACCGGATGCGCTGCTGGGGCAAAAGTGGGCCTTTGTTTCTCTGGAAGCCTCGGCATTTGAGGATTTTCCGGAGTGGGATGTCGACTTTGGCGAAGCGTTTCCCCTGGAACTGGCCAAGGTTACGCCGGATACTCCCATCCCCGGTCTGCTGATTTTCTCCCCCCGGGCGAAGGCTCTGGCGGGGTGGATATCGGGTCTGGAGATGGCCTACTGGCGGGTGGAAACCGGCAAAACTCCCCGCCTGGTGCTGGAAACCGGAGCCGCCGAAAGCTGGATTCTGGCCAATCTCAATAATCCCGACCTGCTGGCGGAAGCCCAGGCGTTTGATGCGGCTAAGGCCAAGGCCGATCAGGTTCATTTTATTGGGGTGCAGTCCAGTCCCGAAAGTGAATCCTTTGCCGGATTCTGGCTGCTGAAAACCCTGGATCTGGGCTAGGGGTAGACGTTAATGGACTGCAACCATGGGCCTTTGTAGGGGCACAGGGGCCTTCGCTTTTACCGGATATCTGGCTTTTTAGGGATCCTATTTTTTAGAAGGACGATGCAAAGCAGCGTAGGGAAAGCCATTTTGCAATGGCCCCACTGGCGGACGGTGGGGTTGTATGGGGTGCTGATTGCGATCGCAGTCATTATGGTTTTCCCCATGCTCTGGCTGGTCAGCACTTCCTTCAAAGGCCCGGACGAAAACCTGTTGGCGGTGCCGCCCCAACTCATTCCCCAATCGCCTACCCTGGCCAACTATGTCGAGGTCTGGCGCACGAATCCCTTTGGCCAGTATTTCTGGAATAGCACCGTCGTCTCGGTGCTGACGGTTGCCATCAATCTGCTGCTGTGTTCCCTGGCGGCTTATCCCCTGGCCCGGCTTTCGTTCAAGGGCCGAGAAGCAATTCTGGCGCTGATTGTCTCCACCATCATGATTCCGTTTCAGGTGGTGATGATTCCGCTGTACATTCTGGCGGTGAATTTGGGGCTGCGGAACACCTACCTGGGGCTGATTTTGCCCTATCTGGCCTCGGCCTTTGGTATTTTCCTGATGCGTCAGGCGTTCCGGGGGGTGCCCAAGGAACTGGAAGAAGCTGCCCGTATGGATGGCTGCTCGGACCTGGGCATCTGGTGGCATGTGATGATCCCCGCCACCCGACCAGCTTTGGTGACCCTGGGCATCTTCGTGTTTATCGGCACCTGGAGTGAATTTCTCTGGCCGTTGATTCTGCTGGATCGCCCTGAACGCTACACCCTGCCCCTGGGAGTGGCCCGTTTAGCGGGTAGCTTCTCTCTGGACTGGCGACTTGTCGCTGCCGGGTCCGTTCTATCTGTACTGCCCGCTATTTTGGTCTTCGTTCTGCTTCAGAGATTCATCGTACCTACCGAGACCAGCAGCGGTGTTAAAGGGTAAGGGGTTTAATCCTCTAGTAAGACTCAACGAACCATAGACGAGCTGCTATACTACTTGAGAGTAATAAAATAAAGATTTAATCTTTATCCCTACGTCATTTAATTTGGTCTATGGCTCCTCAAACCACCGGTCAATACCCCCAGACATTAAAAGGCAGCGATGGCGATTGCTTGCTCGTCAAGCTGTCGCCAGAAACACTGCAGTTGGTTGCCGACTTCTTTAAGGTGCTGTCAGAATCCAGTCGGCTGCAGATTGTCTGCACCCTCAAAGCCGGGCGCAAGAATGTCACGGAAATTATTGAAGCGACTGGTTTGGGCCAAGCCAATGTCTCCAAACATCTGAAAATCCTGGCACAGGCTGGTATTGTTAGGCGCCAGCAGGAGGGGGTCTGCGTGTACTACCAGATTGCCAATTCTTTTGTATTTGAGTTATGCGAACTGGTATGTGATTCCCTGTCGGTGCAAATTCAGCAGCAGTCTGAGCGCATTGCTACGTTGGGCGCATTCAGACAGCCGGCCATTAAGTAACGGACTTTAGCTTTGTTGTCTCCAGAGTTGAGAGGAATGTGACACCACATTCCTCTTTTTTATTGTTCAAGTCCCTACGTTCACTTTTTGGCCTTGTAGCCGATGAGCTGGTGCAGGGGCTTCAGCATATGGCCTTCGAAGGGCTTGCCCTTGAGCATGCGCTCCCAGTAGAGGCGAGGCAGCATGTACTTCTTCACCAGCCACATGCTCCAGCGTTCTTTGGCAGGGTTGATCAGGAAGCTGCCGACGGGGCGGTTGTCGTAGTCGAACTCGGCCATCATGGTGTAGTTGTAGCCGGTAATCAGGGGACAGCAGGTGTAGCCGTCGTAGGTTTCCATGGCGGGCTGCTGGTGCAGGGTAGCCAGCAGATTTTTCACCAGGACGGGGGCTTCCCCCCGCACCGCCGCCGCCGTTTTGGACGTGGGCAGGGAAGACGCATCCCCCAGGCTGAACACGTTGGGGTAGCGGTTGTGGCGCAGGGTGAACTTGTCCACATCTACCCATCCACCAGGGTTACCGGGTACCGCCAGGGGACTTTCTTTAATGAAATCCGGCGCGCTCATGGGAGGCACGGTATGGATCATGTCGTAGCGCAGCACTTCCTGATGGGTCTTGCCATCTACCGTGACATCAAAGACGGCTTCCTTCGTTTCGGGACGAATTTCCACCAGATTGTGGTGAAACCGCACGTCGATGCCCCGCCGTTCTACGACCTGATCCAGCACGGCGGAATATTCCGGCACCGCAAACATTTTGGCAGTCGCGGTACAGAACATCACCTGAGTATTAACCCCAACCCCGCTGCGCCCCTTGAAGGCATCGTCAGCCATGTACATGATTTTTTGGGGTGCCCCGCCGCATTTGATCGGCGTGTTGGGGTAGGTGAAGATGGCGGTGCCACCCTCAAAGGTTTCCAGCAGGTGGCGGGTGTAAAGGGTCAGGTCGCGGCGATAGTTGCTGGTGACGCCGTCTTTCCCCAGGGCCTCTGGCAGTCCCTTAATTTTGTGCCAGTCGAGTTGAATACCGGGGCAGACCACCAGGTAGTCGTACTTCACCAGAATGCCGTTCTGGGTGAGCACCGCGTTGTTGTCGGGGTCGAGCTTCACCACGGCATCCTGAATCCACTTTGCGCCCTTGGGAATTAAGGACTTTTCATCGCGGGTGGTGTTTTCAAATTTAAACTGACCCCCGGCCACCAGGGTCCAACCGGGCTGGTAATGGTGCTCACTGGAAGGCTCAATGATGGCGATATCAAGCCCTCGGTCCTGATCTAACAACTGCGCCGCCACCGTAATGCCCGCCGCCCCGCCGCCGATAATTACTATCTGATGGCTAACGGACCTGCGCATCGCAACCTGCTCTAAGGGTGCGGAAATCTGAGCAACGTTTTGGGGGGTGGTCACCATGGTTCTTGTCCTTACATGAGTCGAATAACAGCAGTCGAGGAGGATGTCTGGGCCTGAGTCGAGGAGGATGTCTGGGCCTGAATAGAACAACAGGTTTAGCGGCAAGGGAAAACAGCCCCCTGATGGGTGGAGATGGCCGGTCCCAAGGTGTTGGCACTTAATTATCTATCTTTGTTCTGCCAGAACTCCCGAGAGACTTACGTAGCCAGCCTTCTAGAGGTTTAGCTCAAACGCCTACTTTATTACAAAAATTGAACGGTTCTAAGAATCTAGATTAGCCCAAATTATATGACTCCATGGTTAAGCTTAAAAATGATTAAAACAAAAGGAAACCTACAAATTAGGAGACATTAATTGTCTTGAAGAAACCCTCCCCAAGGCAATCGAGCTGTGCTTGCACACCTGAATTCGGGATCAGGGCAGATTGCTAACATCTCTCTCCAGTTTTCCCCTCCAGGGAGGGGCAGGGGTGGATTAATCCTGGCCATGGGCCAGTTTATCCATGGGAAGTGAGTTTTTTGAAGGGACAGATTTGACCCACCCCGCTCTCTGGGCAACCCTCCGAGGAGCTATCCGTTAGGCAGTCTCCCCTCACCCCCTCAATCCCCCTCTCCCAAAATGGTAGAGGGGGAGGCCAGAAGGGGCTTTCCGGCCCCCC
>CAZPYG010000112.1:0-16019 GCA_964590465.1 uncultured bacterium
CAGCGGCTCCAGAGGAGCAACGAAGCGAAGCGGAGTCGAAACATCTTTATTGGCCGCTGGATAATTATTTGCTTGGAGTACTCTAACAAGAAAAGCAACCTTTTTCAGGGACTTAGACAATTCCAAAACGTTGATTAGATTATATAGAAAAATCGGGGGAATTGCAGGTGAAATAAAGAAGTTCTACACATTTTCAAGGCCAATAATCCCATGTCAAAGAAGTAAATCGTTTATTAGAGCACACTTTCAAAAATTCAGGTCGTTTTCTAAAGAACATTTGTCTCCTATAGGGGACCTAACCCGGGTAAAATACATCGCCAAGATCCCCCCTATCCCCTTAAGAAGGGGGTAAAGGTTAAACCTTTAAGGGCGGGAAATGGGGGGACTAAAGTTAAGCAAATTTATACCTCCCTGAACCGAGAACCGCTATAAATCAAAAAAACCCTGGTCTGTTATCTCAAAAACCTATTTTTCCTGGCCCACTCCAGACTCCCGCTTTACTCCCTCCCCTTTGAGCGGGTGACATAGGCTGGTGCCAATATACCCGCCGCCGCAATGGAGTCTCGCATCACCTGCAAATAGCGTTGAACGCACCGTTCAGGGGTAAAATTATCCAGCAGATAATTTCGCGCCCGCTTTCCCATGTGCGCCGCCTGACCCGGGTCTGCGGCCAGGGTTCGAATAAACTGCGACAAGCCTCCACTGTCGCCATTGTCAAAGGCCTGGCCGCACTGCCCCTCAGCCAGCAGATGCCGCAAATAGGAATGAGGTTCACAAATGGCGGCGATGGGACGTCCCGCCGCCAGGTAGCCATAAAACTTACTGGGGGCGACCAATCCTTCGATTTTGGTGTCAATGCTGACCAGGCTCAGGTCGCAGGCCGTGAGGGAAAAGGGCAGGTTTTGTTTGGGCTGGTAAGGCAGAAACAAACAGTTGGTCAGGCCCAGGCGGGTAGCCAATTCCAGGCAGGGGGAGCGTTTCGCCCCATCGCCGATAAACACAAATTTGACCGCCTCATGTTTCAGCTCTACCGCCGCCGCCATGATCGTATCCAGGTCGTGGCAGCGCCCCATATTGCCGGAATATAAGACCGTAAATACATCCTGCAGGCCATGCTGTTGAGCAAACCAGTTACTGGTTTTGGGCAGGGGCTGGACCAGATTGGGGTCCGCCCAGTTATGGATGACGGTAATCTTCCCGCCAGCTTCGGGGCACATCTCTAAAATGCGCTGTTTCATGGAGGGGCAGAGCACCACAATCGCCTTAGCATGGCGCCAGGTGCGACGGTTCAGCCAGCGCCAGAAGCGCACTAGCGGGCTGCCCTCGGGCACAACCCCCAGGGTGACCGCCACATCGGGATAAAGGTCGTAGATCAAACAGACATAGGGCTGATTAAACAGCCAGTGCATGAGATAGGCCAGCACCGGCAGGTAAGGCGGCTCGGTGGTGACCAGCAGCAGCGCCTTACGGTAATGGGGGTGCAACAACCGAAAAAAGGCCCGAATACAAAACAGCAGGCCCCCAATCGCCCGGCCGCGAATGCGTCGAGGCCACAGCCGTGAAGTTCGGGTACGGTAAACCTTGACCCCATTCATCACTTCTTGTTTAGGAGCCTTTTGCCGATCGTAGGCGTATCCAGGTTGGCCGGTAAACACATGCACCCCCATGTCGTTCTGATGGAATCTTCGGGTCAATTCCTCGATCAGTTGCCCGGTGGCGGCGTAATCGGGAGGGAAAAACTGGGTCAGCACTGTGATCTGGGCATAGGCGCTGAGGAAATTGGATAGCTGCCTCATGATCGGTCTCCGTGATGGTAGGTAACCCCCAACCTCCCGTTGAGTATTGAGGATGAATTGAGGACATGGATTTCAGGGGGTGGGGCGGTAGATGCCATGGGTTAGGGCCATGCATGGGGGGGCAGGTTCAATGAAGAAAGAAGGTCAACTCTCGATTAGATGGCGTTTCGTAGCCGCTGTAGGGCCTGACCCAGGGCCAAAAATTTGGCATTATTGGCCAGGATGTCGAGGGTGGGCTGATCTACCATTTGGACGATGTTCCGATAGGCATGAATGGTGCGATTCAGGACATTGGGGTCGATGTCTTCCCCCGCAGCGTTGGCCACCACCAGGGCGTTGACCCCATCCAGCAGCTCTACCAACTCGGCATAAGGGGCCCCCGCCAGGGCCATATCTACAAACGGCGCGACGGCATTCGGGGAGACCCCCGACCCGGCCGTCAGCACCAGGAAGGCGGTGGCATTTCCCAGCTGTTCGACAGGGCCCTGGAGGGGCAAGCGACTGATGGCGAGGTCATTCTCTGGATTAAACACAGCCACCATGGAAAATTCCTCGGAGCTGCCCAGCACCACCAGCGGGGCGGTCAGTTCCAACACATTTTGGTCGGCATAAAGAATCGCCCAGCGCAGGCGTTCAGCCACGGCAAACTGGGCATCGGTAGCCGCCTCCGGTAGGGTCCGTTTAGGCACCGGCTCACCCTCGTTGATGCCCCTGATGGCCAGGGCCAGGGTGTCGAACTGACGGTCGGGATCTACCAAAAACGGTTCCCCCAGGGCCTCGATCAGGCCAGGGTTGGTCGCCGCCAGCTGCTGCAGTAGTTGCTCTACCGCCCGGTTCACCGACTGCTGGGCCGCCGGAGTCAGCTGTAGGGTACCGGTGCCGGGGTCCAGGGATACATTCGGCGAGGTACTGATGGTTGATTCCTGGGTAATGGGAGACCCACCAATGGTCAGGGGAGCCGAGCCCGAGGTAGTGCCACCACTGGCACCACCACCGGGCACAGAGCCAGCCTCAACTCCTCGAACCAGGCTCAAATGGCAGGCCAATAGGCCCAGCATCAGCCAGGGAACATAGCGTTGTGTGGTCAGTCGGGGATACATGGTTTGCGGTTGCGGTTAATGATGGGCTGGAGAAACATATCGGGAGAATGCAGTGCCGGGCTCTGCCGCTGCCCCTGACCAGGATTAAAAGCGGGGTCCGACATTAAACCCGTACCCCACGGTAAAAGCGGCTACCGAGCCAGCTTCCGTGTTATTGGTTATATCGGCATAGAGGAAATTCAGGGTCAGGGGAATTTCGGAGAGGGGAGCTACCGAAGCTGCTACGTTTAATCCCACACCGCTCCAGGCGGCATTGAGGGACAGTTGGGGATCTACCTGCAGCCCCACCCCCGCCAAAACGCCCACGTCAGCATTGTCATGGCTAAAGGCTCCACCGCCAATGCCCAGGGTGCCGGTAATGGGGAGACGATGGGTGGGATGGTCGGGCTGCAGCAGGTGGGCGGCAGACACCACCCCGTAAACGCTGGATTCTGTGCCTGCGACATCATCACCGTAGTTCACAAAATTGTTCCACCCTACGGCAGCGGCGGCCTGGGTCGTATCATTTGAAAAGATTTCGCGGTGGACCTTGGCATCAAAACTGCCATTTTCTGCAAAGTTGCGAATGCTTAACAGGTTGTAGGCCAGTTCCAAGCCCACCGCCGTCTGAGGATTACCGACCCCAAAGCCAGCGGAAAGACTGCCATCTGCCTCGTTACGCAGGCGATCTGCCCCGGCCAGGGTGGCACTCACAAATACATCTCCCCAGGATGCCCCAAAGGCCGAAGGAATGCCGGCATTTGGGGAAGGAGCATAACGCACCGTAGACACCGGATCAGTGGCCAGGGGTTCAATCAAGAGCTCCTCCCGCTGAGCGGCGGTGGGCAGAGCAGCACCACCATCAGGGGAACGACCCGGTACATCCGCCTGGGTGATCAACAGCTGAGCCTCCGTGGCCGGCGGCGTTGCCGCCAACCCTCCCCCTCCAGGCCTGGCAGGGCGGGGAAGGTCAAAGGTGGGCAGCATGGGTTCTGGGGCCCTGGGCCGGACCCTATCGACGGCCACAGGCACAGCCGCACTCAGGTGGGACAAGGTTTCCGCAGAAATCCTGGCAGCAGGAGACTGCACCGTGGGGGTGGGGATGGCTTCATCGGGCAGGTGGCCGGACCAAGCCTGAGGGGTCGAAGCGATGGGCACCGGCACAAAACGACTCCAAACCGACAGGACGTCCGTGGCTAAAAGGCCAGGATTTCCACCCAACCTGGGCAAATCAAGGGACTTTTTGGGGGTTGGTCTGAAGAAATCAGGTTCCCGTTGAGCTACCGCTGAACGGGCCAGGCTAGCCCGGGCCAGATCTACCGCGATTTCGGTATGCTCCATCGCCCGTCGGGCAGAATATCTCGCCCCAGGCGTGGACTCGACAAAGACGGGCAGGGAAACCTCAACGGTGTTGCGAGATTGCCCCGACCGTACCCCGCCAGGGGCCGGGGTAGCCCCGGCTGAGGTCGAGCTTTGGGTGGGCCGGATGGTCGCGGCTGGTTCTGGCACCACCCCAGAAGAACTTGCCGCCGGGGGGGGCGGTTTTTGTGCCCTGGGTGCCCCTGGCGACCGGGGGGCAGGAGCCACCGCCAGATCTGCCGCGTCTGGGGCTGGTTGGGCAACATTCACCTCAGGCTGCTGCCTGGGGGTTGACGGGTTGGTAGTTGATAGGTCAGCCTCGGTTTGAGGGGGAGCTGGGGCAGTGGGTAACGAGGGCGCTGGTAGATCCGTTGCTGCAGTTACCCCATCTGCAGTTACCCCATCTAAAGGGTTCTGCCGCTGCGGTTTCGAGACCCGGGGTTTGATCAGTTCCTGAGAAAGTTCCTGGGACGGCTCCTGAGCAACTCCAGGGTCGGCCTCCTGCTGGGGGAGGGATAGGGGCACAGCCTTCTGAGTAAAGTCTGGAGTAACTTTGGCTTCCGGGCGATCCGGACGGGTGGCCGCCACATCAGTCGGTTCTGGCCTGCGGTCGTGGGTGGCCCTGGCCTGGGGGCCGTCATCATCACCAGCACCGCGATCGCGCTCTTCAGCTGGGGCACTGGCTTCAGCCGAGCCAGCGGCAAGGGCTAACCCTAACGCCCCCACCAGGTTCAGGGACAGATTAAGGGCTGTAGGAGTTCGGCGGGGCATCATCATGGGCGACTCTTCGGTGGAATGGCGTGTGCGGTGGGTTAGGGGGAAATAAGGGCGCTTAGCGACTGTAATAGTGGCTGTAATATTGGTTGTAATAGCCTTGCTGGTTGTGGCCTTGCACCCCATTTACCACAATTCCCAGTAAGGGGGCCTGTACCGTATTGCCTAGATCGGACAGAACCCGCTGGACTTCAGCCCGTTGGGTCTTTTCGACTTGGGTAACCAGCAGCATGCCATCGGCATGGGTAGACGCCAATTTGGCGTCGGATATGCCAATCAGGGGAGGCGTGTCGATGATAATCAGATCAAAGTCCTGGCGGAAGCTCTGCAGTAGCTGGTGCATGCGCCGTGACGACAGGAGACCGCCGGGCGCAGGGGGCTGCATCCCGCCGGTGATGATTTTGAGCCGGTCGTTTTCCGCCACCGGGCTCAGCACTTCATGGACCTCTGCCGTGCCGGATATGACATTGCTCAACCCCTGCTGATTGGGCAGGCCAAACAGCTCATGCAGGGAAGGCTTGCGCATGTCCGCATCGATCAACAGCACCCGCTGCCCCACATTGGTCGCAGCAATGGCCAGATGGGCGCAGATGGTTGACTTGCCCTCATTGGGTCGAGATGAGGTGATGCTGATGGTCTGCATGGGGCTGTCGGAACTCAACAACCGCAGATTGGTATGCAAACTGTAAAACGACTCGGCAAAGGCGAAGGCTGACGGACTGTCAGGGCTGACGAGCAGGGGCTTCTGCTGCAACAGGTCATCGATGGTACTGACCAGGGCAGCGTTCATCACCAGGGCTCGCTGCTCCAGCGCTTTGACATAGGGAATGATGGCCAGATTAGGCAGCTTAGTGGCGGCGGCAATCTCATCCGCATCGTGAAATACTCGGTCAAGCTTGTCCTGCATCAGGGCGGCACCAGCCCCCACCATGACGCTGACTAACCCATTCAAAATCAGCACTCGGGCCAACCGGCCATCGGTGGCAAGGTTAGATACATCCATCGGTGCCACCAGTTCCCAGGGGGAGGCTTCCCGTGCCATCTGGAAGCGGAGTTCCTGGCGGCTGGTCAGCATCTGATTCAGGCTGCTCTCAGCGACGGTGAGTTCCCGCTCGATTTGTTTAAATGACCGGGATAAATCCGCCAGATATTGAATTTCATCCTGTAATACAGCAGTCACCTGACTAATGGTTGCGTCCTGAATCTGCAGCAGCTGAATTTGGTTTTGGGTATCCACCAACTGCTGCACGAGATTTTGGCTAACTTGCCCCTGAAAGCCCACTTCGGTGGGGTTCACGGTCACATCCCCGAGAATTCTATTGGCCTCTTGGTCGAGCACAGCCAGCAGCTGTTGCCGCTTGTCTTCCAAGACCTGAATCATCGGCGTGTCCCCCTGGAAGCGCGCCGATTCCACCGCGATCTGCCGTTCGAGCTGGCGTAAGTCTTCTAAGACCGCCTGGTATTGGGGAGAATCGCTGAGATTGACGATGCGCACCGCCACCCCAGGGGAAAATCCCACCTGCTCCTGCAGCGATCCAAACAGCCGTTGCAGCGACTCCAGTTCAATCAACAGGTTTTCTTGGTTGGAAAGTAAATCATTCAGCCGTTCCGTAACGCTGGCTTTGGTTACCTCCACATCCACAAGATTGTGCTGTTTTTGAAAGTCGCTCAGGTCTGACTCAATGGTGTCTACCTCTTGCCATTTCTCATTCAGCTGTTCATCAAGAAAGGCAATACCCCGCCGCAGATCGGCCTGGCGGTCCTGCACACTGTAGTTGATAAATCCTTGGATCAATTGCTCAGTAATGAACTGAACCTCTGCTGGATCAGGGCTGCGGTAAACCACGCTAAGGACTTTTGCATTATTTTCCCGGGCAATGGTCAGGTTCTCAAGCAGATCGCTGTAGGTCAGATCAGGATACTGTGCCTGGATGGTTTCTAAAATCGGATTCAACACCCCGGGGCTCAGCAATACCCGAATTTGGCTGTCATAGTCCAGGGTAGTGCGACCACTGGTATCTGGCCCCAGATCTCCCAGACCGATGGGGTCCACGGAGGTCACCGGCTCGACCAACAGGTCGAAACTCCCGCGATAGACGGGGGGCGGGGCGGGGCGGATGAGTTGCCAGCCGGTCAGCGCCCCTGCGGCCAGGGCCGTTACCCCCACAAAGGTCAATGCCCGCCGCTTAAGCACCTTGAGCAAATGGCCCAGATCAAAATCATCGTCATCCTGCGTCGCCCCCTGGGAGGCAGGAGTCAACGGGATATACCCTTTAAGGGACGGGGCGTAGCCGCTACCGTTGCCATTAGCAAGGCTATGGGCCGTACCGTTGGGGCCCGGGGGCCAGGGCTCGGGAGTTCGTTCAGGCTGTGCAGACATGGGGACTTACTCAACAAAGGGCTAGAGGCCAAAGATAGCCAGAATAGCGGTTAAAGCGGTGAATGGGTTCAAGAAAACCCCCAGGGTATCTCCTGCGGTCGCGACTACATTGCGGTCGACCATAATGACATCATCGGGCCGCAGAATCGGGTTGGTTTCATCATTGGCCGCCACCGATAGATCCACATCAAGGGAACGGCGTTCTACCGTACCGTCAGGATTCAGCCGCACCAAATCCACCGACGAAGTTTTGGCGCGACTGTTGGCAAACCCGCCGGCGGCTAATATGGCCTGATTCAGGGTGGCGTTGGCAGGCACGTTAATGGTACCGGGGCTCTTCACTTCACCTACCACCTGAACTGGAATTTCCCTGGGGGAAAAGTTAGCGTCTGAAATCGCCACCGATTCAGCCGGGGAAGGATTTCTTGCCTCTGGAATGACAATGGTGTCACCGTCCCGCAGGCGAATATCCTGGTCAATGTCTCCGGTTCGAATCAAATCCCACAGGTTCGCCTGCATCACCGCATCGGGGCCATTGCGCTGGAACCGGCGAATTTCGATGGCACGGATGTCGGCCTGCTGGGTAATGCCCCCGGCATCCTGGATCACCTGGGTTAAGGTAGGCCACTGCCGCCCCTCGGCAGAATCCCCATCAAACTCTGCGGTGTAGGTACCGGGGCGGTTAATTTCCCCGGCAATGGCAATGCGCACTGGCCGGGAGGATAACAGCGTAACGGTCAACTCTGGGGGACGGGTTAATAGTTGAGCATAGGCCACGGTCAAGGTCTGCTGCGCCTGCTGGAGGGTCATACCATTGACATCTACAATGCCAATCATAGGAATAGACAGGGTGCCATCCACCAATACCTCATGGGTGCCATTTTCCCCGCTGAATTCCGGCACGTTGAAGATGTCAACCTGGAGGCGATCCCCCGGACCCAACGTGTAACTCTGCGGGAAGGGATCCGGTTGTTGGGGGAACAGCCCCCCTCCCATAGATTCGGGAGAAATGGATTGGGGAGCAGGTTCTGCCATCGGGGCAAAGGGTTGACTATTCTGCGCCGCCCCCGGCCCAGATTGAGCATTAGCCGACGAAGACAAAAACCATAAACCAGCCGCCGCGGCAACCAGCCCGAGCAAACCCGATTTAGAGCAGCCTAAAACCTGATGGAATGCCATAGAGAGATACAGGTAACTTTCGGAATAACCGAAGGTTCAGGGAGAACCCAATTTTTTAGTGATTAGGTTAATGCAATTTAGACAGATTGGGTCAACAAATCCATAAATCCATTTTTTTTGCTGACGCCCTTCATTTAGCAACCTTTGTTTCTGAAAGCTTTGATCGATGCCCCTTTTCTTGCCCTTGAATTTGTCATGGCGCTTTAATGATGGCAATCAGTGAAACTACGTAAGTGTCATCGGTGATTGGTGTATGTTTCCATGGCCGAAAGAAATAAACCCAAAAAAATATTGTCGACCCCCTATGCATTGACTGTAGAAAGCTTACCCATGCAGTGGTTGGGTCCTCTGTATCAAAATGTTTCAGGCCAGGAAAGCTCAAGCCCAAACCGCCCGTGCTGCGTCAAAATTCTTTATGGAAAGAATCAACTTTTCTCAAGTTATGTTTCCATGGTTCACTTAATATCCCGTACCTTATTATCTGACATCCCCCATAAGGTAGACATCTTCTGCTAAAACCTGTGCCGTGGGAACTCCGGGTTGAAGGGTGTTACTGTCTATCAACAGGTCAGGTAAAACACAATGGAAGCATGGCAGCAGGGGGCAACCCTGGATTTAACGGTTTCAGATTTAACCAGCAGCGGCGATGGGTTAGGACGCTGGCAGGAGCGCGTCGTCTTTGTGCCAGACACCGTACCCGGAGACCGGGTCCGGGTCCGGTTGATGCAGGTTAAGCCCACCTTCGCCCGGGGTAAACTGCGACAACTGCTGGAACCCTCCTCCGAACGGGTGCGTCCGGCCTGCATCGTGGCCGATAAATGCGGGGGGTGCCAGTGGCAGGCGGTGGGCTATCCGGCCCAGTTGGCCGCCAAACAGCAGCAGGTCGTGGATGCCCTGACCCGCATCGGAGGATTCGAAAATCCCCCGGTCTTACCGATCATGGGGGCCGAAAATTCGCTGAACTACCGCAATAAAGCCACCTATCCCCTGGTGCGTTCCCCAGAAGGGCGGGTTAAGGCGGGCTACTATCGCAAGGGCAGCCACAAGCTGGTGAACCTTAACCAGTGCCCGGTGCAGGACGAACGCCTCGACCCCCTGCTGGCGGAAATCAAACAGGATATTCAGGAACGGGGCTGGTCCATTTACAACGAAAAGCGGCATCAGGGGCGGCTGCGCCATCTCTGTCTCAGGGTGGGGCGCAGGACCGGGCAAATGCTGCTGACCCTGGTCTCTACCGCCCCCAATCTCAATGACATCGAACTGCAGGCCCAGGAATGGATGGAGCGCTATCCCAACCTGGTCGGGGTCTGCGTCAACCTCAATCCCGATAAAACCAATGCCATTTTCGGGTCTGAAACCCTGGTCATTGATGGCCAGTCCTACGTGGAAGAAGTGTTCGCAGATTTACGGTTCCGCATCCACGCCACCACCTTCTTTCAGGTCAACACCGAGCAAGCGGAACGGGTGGCCGGGTGGATTGTAGATGAGCTGCAGCTCCAGGGCAACGAAATCATCATCGACGCCTACTGCGGGGTGGGAGCCCTGACCCTACCCCTGGCCCAAAAAGCTCGCCGGGTGATTGGGCTGGAAGTCCAGCCGGAAGCGGTGGAGCAGGGCTTAGCCAATGCCGGTCTTAATGGCATCGAGAATGTGGAATTTCGGGCCGGTCAGGTGGAGGATGTGCTGCCCCTGGTGGACGAGTCCTTGGAGACGGCCCCGGATGTAGTGGTGCTGGACCCGCCGAGGAAAGGTTGCGATCGCGGCGTCCTCGATGCCCTGGTTGCCCTCAAACCATCCCGCATTGCCTACATGAGCTGCAACCCCGCCACCCTGGCCAGAGATTTAGAAATTCTTCGGGATCAGGGGGGCTACACTTTAGCAAAGGTACAACCAGCCGATTTCTTTCCCCAAACTCCCCACGTAGAATGCGTAGCAATTCTGGTAGCGTAGTAGCGCAATCCTTTTGATCCCAGACCCCTATGAAGTTCAGCGCCATTGCCGAAAAGATTGGCATTACCCAGGTCTCCAGCCTTGATTCTGACCCCAGCCAGGACCTCGAGATTATTGGAGTCGCGGCGGTAGATGAGGCTCCGGCAGGTACTCTGAGCTACATCGAAGGTCCCAAGTTTGCGGCATTTGTAGACAGTACCCACGCCAGCGCCCTGATCCTCCCCATGGATGAAGCGCTGCAAACGAAAGCGACGGCACGGGGTATCGCCTGGCTGAGTACCAGGGATCCACGGCTGGCCTTTGCTCGCGCCATCGGGTTGTTTTATGCTCCCTATCGTCCCGCCCCAGGGATTCATCCAACGGCGGTCATTGACCCATCGGCTACCTGGGGAGAGCAGGTCTCGATCGGGGCCCATGCGGTGGTTCAGAGGGGGGTCCAGCTGGGCAATCACGTCTGTATTCATCCCAACGTGACGGTTTACCCCTACGTGCGCATTGGAGATGGCACCGTACTCCACGCCAACTGCGTCATCCACGAACGGTCCCAAATTGGAGCCGGGTGTGTCGTCCACAGCGGTGCCGTGATTGGGTCAGAAGGCTTTGGCTTCGTCCCCACCGAGGCTGGGTGGGAAAAAATGGAGCAGTCCGGCATCACCGTGCTGGAAGACGGCGTGGAAGTGGGCTGTAATAGCACCATCGACCGCCCCGCCGTGGGCGAAACCCGCATTCGCAGAGGCACCAAAATCGATAACCTGGTCCAAATCGGCCACGGTTGCCAGGTGGGCGAAGCGTCGGTGATGGCATCCCAGGTGGGGCTGGCCGGGGGTGTGACGGTTGGTAGCCGGGTAATTCTGGCCGGGCAGGTGGGCGTGGCGAACCAGGCCAAGATTGGGGATGGTGCGATCGCCACCGCCAAAGCCGGAATTCACAGCGACATTGCCCCCGGCGAAATTGTTACAGGTATCCCCGCCCTACCCCATAAGGTCTTCCTCAAGGCTTCCGCCGTCTATCGCCGCCTGCCGGATATGTACAAGACCCTGCAGAAACTGCAGAAGCACCTACCGGGGTAACCCTTCTTTCAGGGCTAACAGAGATTCACCCAACCTCGGTCCTGTCAAACCGTAGGCTGGTGAAACGGAGTCGAACCCAATAGTAGAATAAAAACCATTACGGTCCATTCGGCTTAACCATGCTTAATGCTGGGGTCTTTACCTTTCGAGAATTCGCCATGGCTGAGCAGCTTCCACTGGCAACCCTTCAGGCAGCAATTTTAGAGTTTTTACAAAACCGAGAAGACGTCGTACTATTCGGAGCGCAAGCTGTTAACGCCTGGGTCGACGAGCCTCGGATGACTCAAGATATCGACTTACTTTCCTTTCGGGCAGGTGATTTGGCCAAGGATATTCGCACCTGGTTGGCCGAACGCTTTAAAATTGCTGTTCGAGTCAGAGAAGTGAAAGCTGGCTTAGGATACCGGGTCTATCAACTGCAAAAAGAAGGCAATCGTCATCTGGTGAATATCCGAGCGGTCGATAGCTTACCCCCGGCAGAACGCATCGAACAGGTCTTGGTGATTACGCCACCAACCCTAATTGCTTTGAAAGTCATTGCCTTTCACCAAAGCAGAGGCAAGCCCAAGGCCGGAACCGATTGGCGCGATATCGCCATGCTGTTACTGACCTATCCCGAACTTAAAGTACATCCAGGACCAGTGACAGAAGCCTTAGTCAATTCAGGTGCCTCACCTGAGATAATCTCGGTTTGGGAGGAGCTAGTGCAACAAGAGATTCAACCCGTTGACGAAGACGAGGACTTCTAAGCCAGTAAACTTTCCCCCTTCCATTACCCTTATCCTCTGGACAACCGCTCCGCATCCCTATCCCAAAACCCTACCTCACTCACCCACCATCTCCCTACCTCACCATTCCACAACCACAACCAGTACCCGGCACCCAGTACCCAACACCCACCGACCCCACCTACTCACCCACCCATCCACCCCTTACCCCTTTCGCGATACCATCAGCAGTGAATTTTCATACATCAAAGTAATGGCCAAATACGTCATGTGGGGCAGCTACGTCGAAAACGCCCTGGAGAAACGCACCCCCTACCGGGAAGCCCACCTGAAGGGACTGCAGGAACAGAAAGACAACGGCATCCTTAAGGCGCTAGGACCCACCACCGACAACACCAAAGTTTTCGGCATCTACGAAGCCGACAGCAAAGCCACCGTGCATCAGCTCGTGGAGGGAGACCCCTACTGGCAAAACGGTATCTGGACCGAATATCAGGTCTACGAATGGAATCAGGTGTTTTGAGATCTACGTGGGTAGGGGCGAGGACTGTAGGTTGGGGGAAACGAAGGAGAACCCAACCACCCGACGGGGCTAAAGCATTGGCGAAATATATCTTTCCAGGCTTTTCCCTCACCCCAAACCCCTCTCCAAAGCCTGGGAGAGGGGCTTTGAGAGTCATTATCAACCGCTCAACAGAGCCTCAACAAACTCAAAGCTGGAGAAGGGGCGCAGATCCTCAATGCCCTCACCGGCACCAATAAATCGAATCGGCAGGCCCAATTGCTGGGTCACCGCCAGGGCAATACCCCCCTTTGCCGTACCATCCAGCTTGGTCAGCACAACCCCACTGAGGTTTGCCGCTTCCGCAAACACTTCCGCCTGGCGCAGACCGTTTTGCCCCAGGGTGGCATCCAGCACCAGCAGGGATTCCACCCTGGCGTTGGCAGCTTTTTTATCCACAATGCGCCGGATTTTGGAAAGTTCATCCATCAGGTTTTTCTTGTTCTGCAGACGACCGGCGGTATCCACCAGCAGCAGTTCGATATGGCGAGATTGGGCGGCGGCGATGGCATCGTACACCACTGCCGCAGGATCCGTATTCTTACCCGGATTGGCAATTACCTCCACGTCGCTGCGGGCGCCCCAGGCTTTTACCTGCTCTACTGCCGCTGCCCGAAACGTGTCCGCCGCCGCAATCAGGGTGTTATAGCCAGATTTTTTGGCGATATGGGCCAGTTTGCCGATGGTGGTGGTCTTACCCGCTCCGTTCACCCCGGTCATCAGCCAGATATTGAGGGTATCTTTCTCGGGCACAAACAGCAGGTTGTGGGACTCCCCCAGGGGCGCATCCAGCATGCCCCGCAGCAGGGATTTGAGATAGGCAATGGCCTGGTCCGGGGGCAGGACTTCGTCCCGCATCCGCTCCTGCAGGGATTCGATTACCTTATCGGTGGCTTCAATGCCCACATCCGCCTGCAGCAGCAGAGCCTCAATTTCCATCACCGCATCGTCGTTCAGCGGTCCCTGACCGACGATGGCCTTGAGCTGGTTCACCAGGCTGAGGCGGGTTTTGTTCAGGCCCTGGCGCAGCTTGTTGAGCCAGGTAATTTCTTCGATGGAAACATCATCCGGCCTGCGTCCCTGGGCCGCCAGCACCTCCGCCGACCAGATAAAGGCTTCATCCAGGTCGATGTCGAGCATCACCGGTTCTGCCGGGGCCTGGGTGGCGACCGGTTGCGGTTCAGGCTCAACGATGGCAGTTTCTTTCAGTCGTTCCAGGCGCTGCTGCCGTTCTTCATCGGCCCTGGCCCAGAAGGGCACCGCCGGTTCTGGGGCTGTCGGCGTGGTGGTGGCAGCGGTGGTCTCCGGAACCGCTTCAGCGGCTGCCGCCAGGGATTCTGCGGACACAACTGGTTCGGTTTCAGGGGGTGCCGCCGGGGTCTCTACTTCGGCAGGTTCAGCAGTGGCAGGTTTCGCTTCTGCTTCGGTTTCTGCTGGGGTAGGTTCCACCTCTGCCGGGGCTGCTGCGGTTACGGTTGGGGTTTCTGGGGCAACCGCTTCAGGAGTCGCGGCAGATGCAGCCATTTCCTCTGGTTCTTGAGGGGGTGTTTCAGGAGTGGCAACAGGTTCAGGAGTAGACTCGACCGGTTCAGCGGGTGCTTTGGCCGGGGCCGATGGAGCTTCCTCCACCGCCGTTGCAGCCTCGGGGATTGCCTCAGCCGTCTTGACTGGAGCGGTTTCCGGCGTAGCCGTCGAGGCTGAGACGACCTCTGTTTCTGGGGGGACTGCTTGTTCCTGAGGCGCTTCCGCAGCCTGAGACTCTCCGGTTTCTGATTCAGGAGCGGTCTGCTGTTTCTGAATGTTCTGGTACGCCGCCTTGGCCCACTTTAGATATTCCTCAGGGGAAAGCTGCTGCTGGGGGGTGGAGGCTGATTCCCCTGGGGCCGCGGCTTCTTTTTGCTCAGTTTTCGGCTCTGCCGGTATGGTTTCGGCCTCAGACTGATCCGATTTATCAAAAGCACGCCGAAACCAGTTAAACCCTGCCATGTCAGAACTACCTTGTGGACTACCTTTCCCTTCTTTATGTCACTTTACTACGGCGACTGGGGAGACACAGGCCACAAGATGAATATTACCCCTAAGGGTCTATTGCCCTGGAAAAATCTGGGGCATTCTAAGGGTGGCATTAGCCACGACTGCAACGACCTCTCTATACCGAACCCTCTATACCGAACCAGCCCCCGATGCCTTTGGTATCGGGGGTTATTTAATGCCGTATATGGATGGTAATACCGATAACGGCGGCGGAAAATTGCTATTGACGCAGGCGAGTTGCGGCTAAAGCAACCTGGCGAGCGGGCAAAAGGGCCTTCTGGGTCAGGTAGTCCTGTATTTGACGTACTTTCAGTCGACACAGATCCTTGGATAGCTCGTCAATGGTGACTGAACCTCCAGGGGAGATGTGGAGGCATTCCCTTAAAATACCCAGAATTTGGGGCTCTGCCACTAAAATCAGAGAGTTAAGGTCATATTCCGCAATCAGCCTGTCAATTTCGGCCACAATGTCTTGAGCAAACCGTCGACCAAACTCCACCAGATGGTTATCCCGGTGATCATCGTAGTTGTGGCTTTTACTACCGCTGCCACGATTCCTGCCGGTTTTCGTATTTGCCCACAAATCTTGACCAGCCATTTCAAAGGCAGGATTGACCAGATCACAACGTTCAATCAGATCTGGTCCAGATTCCAACTCGGGGGCGTCCAGCGGTTCCAAGGTTAAGAAACGAGCCTTCGCACCATTGACCACAGCCACAAGGAAACGAGTCATAGAATCTCCATGTTTTTTGGATTTGTCAGTGATCCTATCAGGCCAGATCAGCGGATTAAGGAGTTGCCAATAAAGTTTAATTTCTATTCAAAAAGGGTTAAACGTGAAAAGGGAAAAGGCCCATTCCTCCCAGGTGTCAAGGGGGAAAACCTGGTTTTTATATGACATCGAACAACTAAATATTGCAGTGCATTAAGCTGTCTTTAGATAGGTTTACCTCTACCTACTGGGCAATGAATCCCCAGGCAATCCTCACCTTGGAGGCAGTTTGACCCTGAATTCAACTCCATTAAATCTCTAAGCAGTGCTTTTTGCGGAGGTCATGACTCTGGAGCCAAATAATCCGAGGGCTCAGGAAATATTGGGTTATCCGCC
>CAZPYG010000113.1:0-16007 GCA_964590465.1 uncultured bacterium
CATGCTGGTTCTTTGAACATGCTGGTTCTTTGAAAGGGTTGTTTTTCCTGGAAAGAGTGTGACCTTTAGCACCTTCCCAAATAGTTTGCTTGAAGTACATGCCGGAGTGTTCAGTAGCTCAATTTTGTCAGATATCATTCCCTGCGATCGTCTCCTGCTAAAATCTGATCGTAAAGTTCCCATATCTGTGGCACATCATTCTCCAAATAGCAAGTCATCCATTGGACCATGGTCTAATCGCCAAGGAAGAGACTGTGAGCGAGACTTTGCCTGACGCTTCAGCTTGAAAGTGCCGTAATGATGCTACAGGCGCCAATGGGCACTATTCAAAACCATCTAGCGTAGCTCAGGGAAAGGTAAACAGTAGAACAACCTTTCAAAGGGAATCGTCTGATTGACTGACAAAAGTTTAAAGTTTATAGCCCTCACCCTAAATCCCTCTCCCAAGAGCGGGAGAGGGACTTTAAAAATCAAGCCAATTTTCAGGCTCCCCTACTCTTCGAGAAGCGCTCTGCGCTACGCCCCTTGTGGGAGAAGGGGTTGGAGGATGAGGGGAAGTAAGATTTGACAGTCAACCAGGGGAATCGTGTACTTGTTTAAGGTTTTTATCTATAAACACTCTCTTAATCAATAAGTAAAATTAAGCTGCTTTTCCTTATCTATTCCTAAGATTGTTATTCTCCTATTCCGATGGAATAGTCGAAAGTCAAACTCGCTCAGTGCCGATTAAAACTAATAACAAGTCGTCCTAAAGATGGATTGAATTGACTTCATAGGGATTTAAACTTATATCCATAACAAAACGTTTGAATTTATTGCGAGAAGGGATATGCCACTTGAATATTTGTATAGCCCATCGGAACAGTTCAAGAAAATCTGGGCTTTTATTCGCAATAGAAGCGACTTCATAACCCCGGAAGTTATTGTCCAAGGTGTTGCTGTTGATCATGACACTGCAGAAGAGTACCTTGACCTGCTAGAAAAAGCAGGTGTTCTAAAACGGCCTGTTCGCTATCCGGCCTATGTCTTCTATCTCCCTGATGATTGGCACCTGACGGAAATCGCGAAACGTCTAACCTGGTTAAAGCAATATTAGTTTGTCTTGGCGCGACTACCTTGCCTACCTGCTCGGTCATAGGAAAACGGACTGAATCTGTCTATTGGCCGACGAGGATTGAAATGGGCGAAGATACTCTAATCTGGGAACGGCATACCTGATGCTGAGGGCAAAACTTAACCAGCTTCCGTCTAAACCAGGTCGCGGGGAATTTCGTAATCCCAATTTTCGGCAAAAATTCGCCGGTGGTTTTCGAACGCATCCAGTTCCGCATGGAGAATAAAATGGGTTGGAGTCGAAGTCATGACCGTTCTGGTGATTGTTTTCACCGCCCAATTACCCCGGCTAAAGCCTCTCTCCCAAAGGGTTTCGCCCCGCACAGAATTGAAGTCATCACTGCGAGTGCTGTACCATTCTAGAGTTTTCCGCTGCACTTCCAGATCCAGGTCTTCAAAATAAATCGTGCCGTTGTCGTTAATCACCTCCAGCACCGATTCATCCCTGGCCAGGTCGCGCATCACCCGCCAGTTGTGATCCGTTGTGCCCAGTTGGTGTCGGGCTGGGGGATGGGCTCCTTCGGGGGAGGGAAACTGAATTGCAGATTCCTCAGCAGTGTCGGGTGGTCGCACCGGCAGCTTCAGGGAACTGCCCCCAGTGCGAATCGCCAGACGGACAGGACGGGGCGGTACCCAGGCCAGGGGCCAGTAGGAGGTTGACAGCGAAACCCTCAGGCGATGCCCTGCCGGGAACCGATAGGCCACATCATTCAGTTGAACCGTGACGGTGTAGGGCTGACCCGGCTCTAGGGGAGAAGGGTGTTCCCGACTGTCGCGATGGGTCAGGTTGAGCAGCCCGTAGCTGACGCGGGTGGCTTTGTCATCCTCTGCCACATCCGACAGGCGCACCGCCACCATCGCCACGGGCTGGTCGGAGGTAATCACTAGGGAGATCTCCGACTGGCCGAGAATTTCTAGGGTTTCCGGCAGGGAATGGCTGGTAAACACCAGCGACCCACCGTCTTCTTCCCGCTGGTCGTGGGGCAGATCTGGAGTGGCCGCATAGGAGCACCACTTACCGGCAAACAGCCCCACACTCAGGGGAGAGCGGATACTCAAATCCTCCTCCAGGGCGACCGTCGGGTTTTCTTCCAGCAGGCTGGGCCAGCTCAGGGCAAACTGACGGGACTGAATATTAGGTGAGGGCCAGGTGGGTTCTGCCACCCAGCGACCGGGACGTTCGTGGTAGTAGGTGGTAGGGGGCACGCTGTACTGCATCCAGGCCCGCAGCATGGGTTCCTGCATGATGCCGGTATCTTTACCCCGCAGCCAGTGGTCCCACCAGCGCAGGCACTCCTGTAAAAAGCCAATGGCCGGGCCGGGCACCCCCTGGTGGGGATACTTGTGGCTCCAGGGGCCAATCAGGCCCAACCGGGGCGTTTTCAGATGCTTCAGCAGCCGCAGCACGGCGTTGGAGTAGCCATCGGCCCAGCCGCTGACGGTCATCACCGGACAGCGCACCGCGTTCCAGTCTTCGCAGATAGACCCATGCTGCCAGTAGGCATCCCGCCGCTGGTGGCGCAGCCATTTTTCCAGCCAGAGGCCGCTGTGGTGCAGGCGCTGAAACCACATCTCCCGCCAGGCGTCCCCCACAATTTCCGGGTCGGGCGGCAGGGAATTGTAGGCAAACATGGTAGAGGCCCAGGACAGGTTATCCCCCAGCAGGCAGCCCCCCATGTGGTGCACGTCGTCGGCGTAGCGGTCGTCGGTAGAGCAGACGGTGACGATGGCCTTCAGGGCGGGGGGCTGCAGGGCGGCAATCTGCAACCCGTTAAAACCGCCCCAGGAAATGCCGATCATCCCCACATTGCCGTCGCACCAGGATTGCTCGCTAATCCACCGGATGATTTCCACCCCATCCTGGAGTTCTGAGGTCAGATACTCATCGGTGAGTACTCCTTCGGAGTCGCCGCTGCCGCGAATATCCACCCGTACGCAGGCATAGTCGTGGCCGGCAAAATAGCCGTGCATGATGTCATCGCGGGTGCGGGTCGAGTCGCGCTTGCGGTAGGGAATGTACTCCAGAATGGCCGGCACGGGATGGGTTTTGGCAATGTTCGGCAGCCAGATACGGGCAGCTAATTTGAGGTCATCGGTGACGGGTATCCAGGTGTTTTCGATGGTGTGGACAGAGTGGGGAAAGTCGGTGACGATACGCATGGTGTTGAGAGTTATATGGCGACACTGGGGCATCTCGCAGGTTGGGTGCTGCTGCCGTGCCACCCAACCTGACCAGGATTATCAGTCAGTGATGGGCTCCAACTCCAGGGGTAGCTGGTTCAGGATGTGGTGATATTTTGCCTCCAAATCCTCGCTGTTCTCCCCGCCGATGAAGATGACGGCGATTTCATAACTGTAGCTTTCCTGGTCTTTCAGGTTCGAGAGCCGGTCGCCTGCTTCCACTTCTACCTCAACATTAGCGAAGGGGTTTTCCGCCTCTATCTGCTGAATTTCCTTGGGGGTGGGTACCTGCGTCACCCGGGCATCTTCATAGCCGCGCATCATGAATTTAGCAGCGTAGGCATAATCCCCCCGACCCTGGGGAAACTGGGGTTCCTGTCCTAAGGCCAGGTCAATCATCACCTGGTAGTGGTAGCAGCCATCTACCCGGTAGAACAGGGGCGCGTGGGATTTGGAGATGCGGGTGTTAATTTCCAGCAGCCACAGGTGATCCTGGTCGTCGTCCCAGAAGAATTCGATGTTGAAGGGGGCATTTTCGTACCCTAGATGGGGCATCAACCGCTGACAGATGTCACGCATCCGCTGCCTAACGGTGGGGGGCAGAATAGAAGGATACTGATACCGCGAAAACGATGACCCCTGGGGTCCTTCCCGCAGGGAATCAATGACGCCGTACACCACCACTTCGCCGTTCCAGACGTACCCTTCGACGGTGCATTGATGACCGGTAGAAATAATAGACTCAGCGGTGCAGTAGTGGCCGTCAACCTCGGGGATTTCGGGAGATAGATCGGCCTTTTCCAGCACCTGGTTAAAGGGAACAGCATACCGATCGATCCCCTCGCGGATGCGCTGAATGGCATGGTCAAAGTCAGCCCGGTCGTTAATGCGGAACCCCAGGTGAGAGCTGACCGACTTCACCGGCTTTATCCAGAAGGGAAAATCCAGGGGGATCTGGGCCAGGGGATCGTCGGCGAAGGGATCGACCAGGGTGAAATCGGGTACATGCTGGGGAATCACCTGCTGCTGTACCAGGCGGCTCCAGTATTTGTGCTCGCATTTGAGGACGCTTTCTAGAGAAGGGGTTTGTAACCCGATGGACTGCCGCAGCAGAGGCAGCAACGTGCTAACGGGAAAATCCCAGTAGCCTACGATGGCGTCGACTCCCTCGGAGAATGCCTGAAGTTGAGCGATGCCGTCCGTCAATAGTTCCTTAACCGGAAAACGATCCCTATTTCTAACCTCTCGACGGGTAAGAAGACTATGAAATCTGTAGTTGTCGGCATCGGGCAGAGCTTTTAACTGTTTCAGGCGGAACTCTTCTAGACCGACAACAAAAATATGAAATGGCTTTGATGACATGGGGAAATCTCCTTCCTACGGCTTAAAGCCCTACGATTCAAAAAGCATCCCGAGCATCCAGACCATAAGCGGGATGGTGTTAAGCCTTAACCAGGGACTCTGCGCCATCAATCCAGACCTCGGTGCCGCTGATGAAGCATGAGGCATCGGAAGCTAAAAACAGGACCAGCTGAGCGACATCTTCAGGGGTTCCGGCCTGGCCATTGGTGAGGGGAATCTTGCCTTCTGGAAACTTGACCTCTTTGCCGAGGTTGTCGATATCGCGGGCCTCGGTGGTTTGGTTGATGTCTGTATCGACCTTGCCGGGACAAATGGCATTGACCCGAATATTGCAGGGACCCAACTCCAGAGCGATGGCCTTCATCAAGGCGATCTGCCCGGCCTTAGAACACATATAGGCCGTGGCCCCCGTGTTGCTGAACATGCGGGTGCCATTGACCGAAGAGGTGATGATAATAGACCCGCCCCCCTGGGTTTTCACATAGGGCACCGCATATTTCACCGTGTAAAAGGTGCCCGACAGGTTGATGTTGATAGTTTTCTGCCAATCCTCGGGTTCCAGTTCCTCCAGGGGAGCCCAAACGCCATTGATACCGGCATGGGCAAAGACAATATCCAGCCGTCCCCAGTGGCCATTCACCTTCTGCATGAGCTGCTGCACCTGGTCGGGTTGGGAAATGTCTGCGCTAAGGGCCAGACCTTCCCCGCCAGCTTTTTGGATATCGGCGATGGTGGTGTCGAGCTTCTCCTGAGTACGTCCGACGACGGCGACTTTTGCGCCTTCTTTGGCCATCAGCTTAGCGGCGGCTTCGCCAATGCCTGAACCACCACCGGTTATGAGGGCTACTTTTCCATTGAGTTGCATAGATCAAATTAGCTTATCGACTCGAATCGCTTTGAACAATGGTTAGCTGCTCGGGCTGAGTACGTTTAATGCGGGTGTTAATCCCAAAAGCATTTTCTGACCGTAAATCTTCGACAAACCCATGTTGCTGAGCAGCAGCTTCCTGCCGGTCACCATAGGGACCAAAATAATAGGTACAGGCAGGCTGATTTGTTGTAACTTCTATCCACCAGGGTTGATTCTCAGCTTTATTTTTTCGAAAAAAGGATAGAAAATCCATATCAAATAACATTGCAGTCACCTCAACTGTAAGTTGCCGCTATCCCTCATTACCTGAACCAAGGGGCAGATTCTTGGGCAGGCGAAATCTGATCCAGGGGGTAAAACAATTTAACAGCATCCTCCTCCTGAAGGATTTTCAGAATATTTTCTCGAATTACAGCATCAATCTGCTTTTCTTCTTCCAGGGCAATGGGAAATTGACCTACCCGATTGAGATCAAACTCTTGCCTTGGGGCTGATTCAACATAGTGAGGCACGACATTATTAAGCACCCTTAGCAGCAACTTTTGCCGCAAATAAGGATGAGCAAAGGCTGAATCGTAAGGAGTGTCGGGATTTTTTACCACCTCATCTACCTTTCGATAAACCACGTAGCGGGTCATATTGATGATTTCATGAGCCATGGGATTCTTTCAGGCCCTAGGGGCAGTAGGTTGGCTTGCACAAAGTACAGAAAATTAGATTTGATGGACTCTTAGTCTTTACCTATATTAAATGGAGACAAAAATATTGTTCATGGAAAGTTAATTCAATTAAACAAAAATTGAAAATTAAGATATATAGCGGATTTCACTCGAATGAAGTACACCGCGAGGATCCCCCCTACCCCTTTATTTCGATTTTTATGATTACTTTCCAATTGAGCTGTTACAGCTATTTGCTAAAGTATTTATCAAAGTCCATCCCCTGACGGATTACGATTCTGGTTTAGCTCTCTAAGCTTTTTGGGAATGCTTCGATTGTCTTAAAGCTATTTGATAGTCTGACAAACAGAGTTTATACCTTTATGCTGTTTTTTTATAAAGACTATGCCTAAAGATAGATGCAAACTGGCGTTCACACTAAAGCAATTGCCAACATTTTTTCTAAAAACTAATGAGCCAATCTTCTAAGCAATATCTGGATGGACTATCCCTGGATCAGCGGGACCCTCAATTTATTAAATCAACCCTGATGCCCATTTGGGATTGGTTCTACCACCATTACTTCCAGGTCACGACCGATGGCTGGAAAAACGTCCCTGAATCCGGAAAAGTGATGATCGTCGGTTCCCATAACGGAGGATTGATATCCCCCGACATGTTCATGGTGATTTATGACTGGTTTCGCCATTTCGGTACAGAACGCCCGGCCTACGCCCTGACCCACCCCAATTTATGGAAGCTGGCTCCCTTTCTGGCAGAACCGGCAGCAAAATGCGGATCTCTGCAAGCGACGGCAGAAATGGCAGTCAAAGCCCTGCAAAAGGACGCCGCTCTACTGGTCTACCCCGGTGGTCTGAAAGATGTGTTTCGCCCCTACCATCAGCGGAACAAGATTCGCTTTGAAGGTAACGCCGAATTCATCAAACTGGCGTTGCGCAAAGAAGCGCCCATCGTACCGCTAATTTCTACCGGAGCCCACGACACCCTGATTGTGCTGACCGACCTTTACGATCAGATGCGTCAACTGCATGAGGCTGGTCTGCCCTGGTCCTTTGGCATTGACCCGGAGGTCTTTCCCATCTACCTGGGACTGCCCTGGGGCCTGGGGATTGGTCCCCTGCCGAATATTCCGTTTCCGGTATCCATGCAGATTCGTCTGGGTAAGCCAATCAGGTTTGACCATTACGGCGAAGAGGCCAGCAAAGCTGAAGACTATGTTCTCATTTGCTACGACCAGGTGCATAACCAGATGCAGGATGCCTTGGATGACCTGGCGAGGGAAACCTGAGTCATTAGAGCTGGCAGATGTAACTGCATACCGCCGCACTTTGCAGTGAGTGGTACATGATGCTGACTAAATTGTATTGCTCGTTCGAAACGCCAGTGTCAGCATTCCGCTTAGCTTGCTGTACCATGTTTTCCTCCTTGATGTTTTTGTGGCAGATGCTTTCGCAAATCTTATCTTTCCTGATAGTTTTACTTAGGGATAAAGAGATTTTTGAAAGATGCCTCAACTCTTAATTTATCAAGCTTAAAAATGAGAATGCTCTATCCCTAGCAATAGATGCTCTTTTGAGTCCATTCACTTGAGATTTAGTCAGACAAAGACCCATCAGGCAACCTGGCATTCCGCAGATTAGCCCCATCCAGATTGGCTTGCCCAAGGTCAGCAGACTGCAGGTTGGCGCTACCCAAATCGGCTTTGTGCAGGTTGGCTTCTTGCAAATTGGCGCTTTGTAGATTGGCTCGATCCAGATAAGCGGTTGAAAGATTTGTATGGCTCAGGTTTGCTCCAGCCAGGTTGGCCTGACTCAAAATCGTCTCGCTGAGATTGGCTCCACTGAGGTTAATTCCTGCCAGGGTAGAGCCCATCAGGTTAGCCCGGCTCAGGTCAATGCCTGCAAACTCTCGCTTGCCATCAGCATAAAACTGCAACAGTTGTTTTACATCCATAGGACCTGTCCAAATTCTCCGTTTAATGGTTTAGGAAACTGTCAAAGGAATGGCACTAAATTAAGACTTCGTTGTGCACTCTGACACATTACTAAGCCTTTGTGATTTTCTTAACTTCTTGCGCAATGGGATCTTTTTCTTCATCGACCAAAGGTAATGGATCAACAGCCGCATCACCCATCAAATCCCTTTGGGCAGTAGCTTGTTTCTGGGATTCTTCTTTGGTTTCAGTTTGAGGAGGAAATTTGTTTTCCTTTCGCTGTTTGTCTGTCATAACTCTTTAAGTTAGAGTTCGTAAAGCCGTCATGTTTCACATTAGTGATCTGTCCCAGTTGTTTCCACCCTCTTTAGGAAGAAATTAAACGGCCTGAAGCTGTCACTAAACCTTCCATCACAATATTTTCAGTAGAAAAAATTTTAAAAAACGTGATTGGTCAGCCTTTAGCGGTAGAGGACTATTGCCATAAGCCCATCAAAGATTGTGCAAAAGAGCTGAGGGATGACCTGCAGGGGGCGCTTGAAGCGCTGCATTCTCAGAACATAGACAAAAGTAGTTGACTCTCTTAATGGGCATTTAGGACCATTATTTGCACAGGTGACAATCGAATTTGCCTAGGTGACAATTGGGTTTGCAGGGATGACAATCCCATTGCGATCTCATCTAATCCAATTCGCCCCTGTGCAAATGCTGTATTGCCGGGGAAACATAAGCCTATGGAGCAGCGGCTGAACCATCAGCGGTGCCATTACCCTCCCAGAAGTCACGCCATGGCAGATACCGATACCACTCGTCGCCTTGCCCCCAAACGTATCAAGCAGGATGTGCAGTCTTTTCACAGCCTTTCTACCGTTGCCAACTATGCCCCCCTGCGAGATGAGGCTACGGAAGCCGGGTTGCAGCAGCGCTATCGGGCTATGGTTGAAAGCCAGCGGCAAGAAACCGAAGCGGAAGTTCAGCTCAAAGCCTGCCGCGACAGGCCCGACAGGCGGAATGGGAGTTTCATGAGGCGGTACTGGCGATGAATCAGTCTGTACTGGGGCAGTTTGTTTGGCCCTAACAGCGACGAAATTCAGGTCCTGGGCTACAAGCGGAAGAGCCTGCGAAAGCGCAATCGCCGCCGCGAAGCTCAGGAAGCTCATTGACTCACAAAACCTGCTAAAACCCAGACTCTCCACAGGGGCAGGGAATCTGCCACCTACAGTAACCGAAATCTGGTAAGGGCGCGGTTTTCGCGCCCAATGCAGAATCCTTTGTCAGCCAAACAGCCCAGGAAGTTACGGCGGATGAGGACCAGTAGTAGGGTGGGCACTGCCAGCCCTACGGCAGACCAAGGCTTTCGGCGATCTGTGAGGGTTAAATTTTCGCTTATGTCAGTGCCATTCGTGTTGGGATAGAGGCATCTTCCGCGAGATTGGCCCCAATGCCCGTGAGTGCCACCTGCGCCCGCTGGATGTAGTTTGTACCAAAGCGTCCGACGCCCCCAGTTCGGTATCGGTGGCGATCGTCCAGCCATTGACCGTGTCTCCACTGCGCGGGGTCGCGGCCAGTTCCCGTCATCCGGCTTGGACCGCCCGGTCTAAGGCTTGCTGTTGATCAGGACTTAAGGCGTCCCAGTCGAAGGGCTGGCCCGGCACCAACCCAATCTCAGCCATCTGGGCAACCAGGGCCGCATCGGCTGGATAGGGGGGATTATAGACCAGCACCTCAGCCGCCATCGTAAAGAACGTTTCCCCATCCATCTGGCGAATTTGGGTCAAGGGTGGGGTCGTCACATCCCAGTCGGGTGCTGGGCCTGCTGGGGTGAAATTCGGTCTTGGGTAGGGGCGCATTGGGGTAAGGGCGCTCCTACGGAGTTGTGGGTTGCAGTTGCGGGGCCATCAGGGTTTCAATGACCGCCTTGGGGATGCGCTCATTCAAGATCACCTGGCCATTGTCAACGCCAATGGCATCGCGAAAGCGGGTAGCCCAGGTGTTTTCAAACAGCATCAAAGCGGCGGATGAGCTGGGTTCTAACGAGGTGGCCATGGGCCGGGCGTGGCTTTCCGAAAGCAAGCCAGACACCTCGGGCACCAGGGGATCAAAGGCGTCGTAGACGTCGTCTGCTTCAAGCTCGCTGATTTCGATAATGGTAAGGTCGCCAGCGGCATCTTTTTTGAGGAACAGAATGTCCATGACGCGAATGGTATTGGTTTCCACCAGTTCTTTGAGGGCGGGGACAATTTCACCCTTGAATTGATTGCCGGGAAACTTAACCAGCAGCATTTCTACAGGACCAAGGGACATGGGAGCATCTTATTGTCTTAATATTTCAGATTAAACATTTAAAAAATCAACCAAAAAATCAACCTAAGTATAACTATGGGCAGCCTGGGATCTATTCGTCACAAGCCTGTTGCGATCGCCCATCAAGTATTTCACGATATTGACAAACTTGAGGCCATTTCCATGGCTAACCGTCAGCGGGATATCAAGCTGACGCAGCTGAGCCTGGGTTCCTTGCATTGCGAATTCATCATGGTGGACTTTGGCGACGTGCGGTTAACCTTTGCCAAACCTATTTAGAACAAGCCATCCGCCTTAGCCCTAAGGAATACAATCTACTGGAGTTATTTTTAAATAATCCTCGCCGAATTTTTACCCGCGATGCCATTCTCGATAAGCTATGGACCTTTGATAACATTCCCTCAACCGCGATGGTGACCAATCTGGTCAAAGATCTGCGCCGTAAGCTCAGGCATACTGAGGTTCCAGGACAACCGATCGGCACCGTTCATGGCCTGGGGTATCAACTGGGCACTCCCCCAGCAGCTATTTTCCATATTAATCCCAACCCGAATGCAAAAAAAAGAATCGAGATAGGGCTCTCGTAGGGGCACAGGGGGAGTCAAACCAGAAACTTGACGGTCCTTTCTCCCCCTATCTCATCAGGGGGATAACAGTTCGATTTACCTCATAACTATAGGCAAGATATGTTACCCGTATAGGGGCCAAAAATCTCTGGCGACATCATCGACCTTTAAATAGGTTATGATCGTTGTATACAGTCCCCAGGAGGCCACTACGAATAATAATAAACTACAGAGTAAAAACCTCGATTCCAAGCAACTCCATCACAGCGATGGTAGCGAATTAAGGCCTGCAGAGGTACAGGCAAATCAGCGCCATGCTGAACGAAATGAAGACGAAACCGTTCAAACCTCTGCTGTCTCAGGTTCCACCCTGGACGATGAGGGATTGATTAATAACTTTGCCGTAGAACCTACCGTTTATCCGTCAGAGTACCCTTCCCCTCGCCAACAAGGACGCTATGTGGTCATGGGAGTAGGGGCAGTTTTATTTATTGCCGCATTAATCTATTTCGCATTCGTAGTTAGCTAAACCAGGGTGTCTACATTTCGTAATAACCATGGAATAGGAATATGTCGTTCCTATTCCGTAAGGAAAACTAAAATGAATACGTTCCACAATCCGGCCCTTTCTGAAGAGTCGCGCCATCAACCTCAGAAAATTGTGCCTCCAGTTCCCAGAGAGACTCTGCTGCACTGGTTAGGCCGCACTGGCAGACTTAAGTCAAGTGAATTGGATGAATTTCAAGAGCAAAAATCATCAGAAGGTTCAGAAGATGTAGATGATTTTCTAGATCCAGTCGTTTATGCCTCAGAAAGTGAGGATGAGTAACATTGGACCTTTGGTCCAGGGGAGTGCATCCCACTTTTGCAAATACCACTCTAAAGGGAATGTCATTCTGAGCGAAGCGAAGAATCTTAGTCCAGGGCCTCTGCCAGAGATCCTTCACTGCACTCCGTTTCGTTCAGGATGACAAACGTGGGATGCGCCCGGTCCAGGGTTTCCCCTGGTGGCTACGTGGATCTCACAAATTACTCAGCGGCTGCCGCAGCAGTTGATTGCTTGGGAATCTGTTTCTGGACTGCAAAATTATGGCTCTGCAGAATTTTCCCAACCGCAGACGGATGTCGATTAAGGTTAACTTTGGCCTTTGCATTGCCTGGGATAATTGTAGGAACTCTGCTTGAAAATATTGGGTTAGATCGCTGGCTAGAGGAAAATTTGGTTGAAAGTTTGAAGCGATTTCAATCTCAAATTGAAATGGAAGTGCTGCGGCAGCATGTTAAATAGAAATGCTACAGATCCAACCAATATCTTGCAATTAGTTTAAGTCATAAGATAAGAACTATAATAAAAATATAACCAGCGATAACGCTACCCATTGCGAGGCAGCCGAAATGGATGCCAATGAACTGCTTAGACTATATTTAGAAGGTCGACGAAACTTCAGATCCCAGGATTTGCATGGGCTGAGTTTAACGAAAGCGAGTTTGAATGGAATTGACTTCGCTGGAGCAAATTTGAGTGACACAGACTTCACTGATTCAGATTTAGGTAATGCCAACCTCAATTGGGCTACCTTAAAGCGAGCAAATCTCACTCACAAAAATTTAGTGGGAGCAAAGATGCCTGATGGCAGGCTTCATAATGACCGCATGGAATCTGCAAATTTTTTAGGCATTTAGCGATCCTTCAGAGATCCTCAACATCCGTAGGGCAGGCGTCTCGCCTGCACGGGCACGATGTCCATCCTGCATTAGCAAACAATTTTCATTCACCAGGAAAATATGTCCAAGTTCCTTTCCATCATTCCCATGCCTGATGCGATTCAAAATGAGTCTAGAGTTGGTGCCCTCAACAAGCGACTGAACTGGGGAGAACCTGCCCTCACCATTATTGATGTGAGGGATCGACAGGCCTTCAACAAAGGCCATATCATGGGAGCTATTGCCATGCCCATCCGTGAACTCGTAGGACGCGCCCAGGCTAGCCTCGAACTAAACCGCGATATCTATGTGTACGGTGACACCGCCGAGGAAACCGCTGATGCGGCCACGCAGTTGCGTCAGGTCGGATATCAGCACATTGCTGAGTTAGTCGGGGGTTTGTCTGCCTGGAGAACGGCCCGGTACCCCGTTGAAGGAATTTAGCATTTTGCCAAAGTAGATGTAGGACGTGCATTGGTCATCCATCCCCTAACTCGGAGAGTAAGGACTTGTCATGACTGCATTACTCAGTAATTCGCTGTGTGAGGGGGGCGTTCTACTCGACTTTTCCACCATGAACAAGGTGGAGGTCGATGCCAGTCGGCGACGGGCCTATCCTCAGCCAGGGGCCATCCTGGCGGATTTGGACAAAGCCACTCAAGCCCATGGCATGGCAACCCCGGTCGGAACTACTGGAAGTCTCACTATTTCACCGAACTCTAGGACAACGCAGTGGATGTGCTGATTGACTTTGCCGGTAAACTACCCTCACCCCAAGGTGAAATCTTTATTGCTTCGATCGCGGGGGCCGCCAATCGAGTGCCTCCAGAGGCGACGGCTTACTACAACCGGGATGCCAAGTTTGCCCTCAATGTCCATAGTCGCTGGGACGATGCCGCCGCCGCCGCCCCCTGTATTACCTGGGCACGGGACTTTTTCAAAGCCTCTGCTCCTTTTGCGTCTAAGGGGGTCTACGTCAACTTTATGACGGCAGAAGAAGGCGATCGGGTGGCGGTAGCCTATGGGCCGAACTACAGCCGTCTGGTGGAGTTGAAGAGACGCTACGACCCTGATAACGTTTTCCACCACAACCAAAACATTAAACTTTAACTACCTAATCCAATGGTCAAAATAGCTATCATCCAAGAATCTCCAGTTCTACTGGATCGAAGTAAAACCATTGAAAAGGCCATTCAATTCATTGACAAGGCGGCCGCCGCCGCCGCCGCGGAATTGGTGGTTTTTCCAGAGGCATATATATCAGGTTATCCGGCCTGGATCTGGCGTTTACGTCCTGGTGCCGACTGGGGGCTGAGTGCAGACCTGCATTCCCGTTTGCTGGATAGTGCCGTTGATATCAATGCAGGGGATCTTAAACCGATTTGTAATGCCGCCAAAGACCACGGCATCACGATTGTCTGCGGCTTAAATGAACGGGACGGGGCGTTAAGTCAGGCGACTCTCTACAATACCGTTGTTATCATTGGACCAGAAGGAGAAATTCTGAACCGCCATCGTAAGTTAATGCCAACAAACCCTGAACGTATGGTCTGGGGGTTTGGCGATGCTTCTGGTTTAAAGGTGGTTGATACCTCTGTGGGCAAAATTGGTACCCTACTCTGCTGGGAAAACTATATGCCCTTAGCGAGGTACGCCCTTTATTCTCAAGGGGTGGAAATTTATGTGGCACCGACCTACGACAGCGGCGAAAATTGGTTAGGAACCATGCAGCATATTGCCCGAGAAGGACGCTGCTGGGTGATCTGTAGTGGAGTGGTCCTAACCAACAGTGACATTCCGGCTGACTTCCCCAACAAAGAGACCCTGTATCCCGCCACAGAGGAATGGATCAATCCCGGCGACTCGGTGGTGGTTGCCCCAGGGGGAAAAATTGTGGCTGGTCCCCTGCGTCAGGAAAAGGGGATTCTGTTTGCGGAAATTGATCTAAAGCGGGTTGGCATCGCAAAACGGGATCTGGATGTGACCGGACATTACGCCAGGCCGGATATTTTTACCCTCAACGTCGATAGAAGGCCCCAAAGCCCGATTGCGTTTCAGTAGCCCTTGTCAATCATCCCTGTCTATAACCATCGACGGTTGATGACATCAAAGGGACGAAATAGGAAGAGTGTTCCAGGTAAATAGTTATCCAGTTGAGATGCCTCCCTCCGGTTCTTCCACGGGGAGACGCTGAGTGCAAAGCACTCGCTGCGCGAACGCATTGGCGCAGCCTGTCTGAAAGACAAACGGAATGACATTGTCTGTCATGTTGAGCGAAGCGAAATATCTGTACCCCTACAGCTCAAGGATGGCTACTTTTGCCTGCACCGTGATCATGCCAGCCGAGACAAAGCAGAGGCTGCCTTCAGACAGTTCTACCGAAAAAAAGGCAAGCAGCGCATTCCAGATCGGGTAGCTTACTTTCAGCCCAAGGTCGGCGTCATCGCGAAGGATGTGCGGGTGCTAGAACTGCATCACCACTGGGCCTCATGCTCTCCAGACCACACCCTCAATTTCCATTGGAAATGTATGATGGCTCCCCCACGGGTGCTGGACTACATTGTGGTGCATGAGTTGGCTCACATCATTTACCCAAACCACACCCACGACTTCTGGAATGAGGTAGATAAAATTTTGCCAGACTATGCAGAACGCAAAGCCTGGCTGAGAATTAACGGTGCGGGTATGGAAATTTGAGCCAACCGTTAGAAAGAGCCGGTCCCGAGTGAGCCAAGTAATTTCTCTTCAGCAGCGAACCACTCAATTCACTTCGTCCCATAGCCGACTGGCCAGATTCATACCCGTAGCCAACCGGGCCTCAGAAGTCACCTGATCGTAAACTCTCATTTGCATCTGTCGGGAATGCCCCATCGCCTTGGCTGCAGCTTCCAGATCAGCCTCACTCATATCCGGTCGATTGCTGATAAAACTCACGAACATTTTGCGGAACTCTTTCGGCGAGATGGGTTTTCCTAAAGCTTTGAGGGTAGCGTTATTGACGATCATCCCAATGGTCGCACTGGAAATGGGTGTCCCAAACGGTCGCTTACCACGGGATTGGGTTGTGACAAAAAGCCGATTATGGCAGGGCTCAAATAGGGGACGGTAAACGTTTATCCACTTGTCCAGGTAGTCGTAGATGGTGGTGCCATCTCTGTAGGGCATGTTATTGATTTCAAAGGACTGTGAACCGTACACACGACCTGTATTATAGTCTTTCGGGCCGAGGGTTACGCACCATTTAGCCTTTTCGTTAGGGGGCAGTTGAGGCTCTGGAATAAAACCGGATCTGG
>CAZPYG010000114.1:0-14063 GCA_964590465.1 uncultured bacterium
ATTTGGGTATTGGGCAATCAGCTCTGGCAGGGGCAGGCCGCCTTAGCCAGTTGTCAGGAGCAACGGCAAGACACTCCTGTCCTGCTGGTAGAATCCCGCCAGTTTGCCCAAGAGCGCCCTTATCATAAGCAAAAGCTGGTGCTGGTGTGGTCTGCCATGGACCACTTTGCCCAGGAACTGAAGGATGCCGGATGGTCCGTCACTTACGAAATCGCCGATGATCTGTCCTCCTGCCTGAAGAACTGGATTGAAGCCAACCCCCTCACCGAACTGAAGCTCATGGACCCGGTGGATCGGCCCTTTATGAAGTGGCTGCGGGGACTGGATCTACCCTGTCAACTCACGGTAGTGGAGAACAACCATTTTCTATGGAGCGAGGCGGACTTCAAGGACTGGGCCAAAAGCCGTAAAAGCCTGCTGATGGAAAGCTTCTATCGGGAAGGCCGTAAACGCTTTGACATCCTCATGGCAGGCAAAGAGCCGGTGGGCGGCCAGTGGAACTACGACAAAGAAAATCGCAAACCCCCCAGGGGTAAACTGGAAACCCCTGCGCCCCACTGGTTCGAGCCGGATGACATCACCCGGGCGGTAATTGAGCGGGTTGAAGCCCTGGATGTTCCCACCTTTGGGGAAGCTACCCCTTTTCGTTGGGCCGTTACCCGGGAGCAGGCCCTGCAGGTGCTGGACTACTTTGTGGAGGTGCGGCTGGCCACCTTTGGCCCCTATCAGGATGCCATGGTGACCGGGGAAGAAACCATGTGGCATGCGCTGCTGTCCCCCTATCTCAACCTGGGGCTGCTCCAACCCTTAGAAGTGGTTGAACGGGTAGAGCAGGTTTTTTATGCGCAACAGCTCCCCCTCAACAGTGTCGAAGGCTTTATTCGCCAGGTGATGGGCTGGCGGGAGTATATGCGGGGTCTGTACACCTACGTTGACGAAGACTATCCCCAAAAAAACTGGTTCGATCACCAGCAGCCCCTACCGGAATTTTTCTGGTCTGGGAAGGTGGAGATGAACTGCCTGCATCAGGTGATCGATCAGGTGCGGCGCACCGGCTATGCCCACCATATTCAGCGGCTGATGATTCTCAGCAACTTTGCCCTGGTTGCCGGCTACAACCCCCAGCAGGTGGAAGACTGGTTCCACGCCGCCTTTATCGACGCCTACGACTGGGTGATGCAGACCAACGTCATTGGCATGGGTCTGTTTGCCGATGGCGGGCTGCTGGCCTCCAAGCCCTATGCCTCGTCAGCTAACTACGTGAATAAGATGAGCGACTACTGCCAGGGCTGCCGCTACAACCCCAAAGTGCGCACCGGCGAAGATGCCTGCCCCTTTAATTTCTTCTACTGGGATTTTCTGCACCGCCACCGCGACAAGCTGCAGTCCCAGGGACGCATGAGCTTTATTCTGAAAAATCTTGACAGAATGGCGGCGGAAGAGGTGGAAGCCATGCAACAAAAGGCTACTGACTGGCATCAGGCCCATAGCCGGTAAAGCTCACCCGTTTGCCGTTGAGCCATCGTCTACCATGAAAGATATCGCCAGCGTGGTGCCTGGTTTGTCCCCTCTACGCCCCATACTGACCGATATCAGGAATGCTATCGCCCGGAACTTGACCTATGGAACCTTCCCGCCCTACCACTCTGTTGAGAAGCGCCCTGGCCAGTCGGCTGGTGATTGACTTACGCACCGCTGAAGAACTGGGCCAGGTGCATCAAGTCCTGGTGGATGTGCATACCCAAAGGGTGGTGGGGCTCAACTGCGGCGGCGGTCTGTTGCAGCGAGGGGGGCAACCGTTCCTGTGGGAACAGGTGACTTCGGTAGGGCGCGATGGAGTAGTAATTCGCACGGAACCAGCCGGTTCAGAGGTAAACCAGGCGCTGCAGGACGCCCTTTCCCTGGCAAACCTGGAGTTGTGGTCTGACCATGGGGATCGGGTGGGCATCATTACGGATTTCGCCTTCGACCCCAGGTCTGGCGGAATTCTCAACTATCGCTTTGTGGCCTCCGAAACCAGTAGCTTAGCCCCAGGGCTGTACGAGCTGGCTACCGATGGGGTGGTCAGCATTGGTAGACGGCGCATGATGGCCCACGATCAGAGCTTGCGGCAGGCAACCCTGATTGACCCTGAGGTCCAGACTCCCCCGCGAGAAGCGGCCAAACGAGAGGTGTTCGGCTACGACATTCCCGATCCCAGGCAGGGGTGGGAAACCGCTGTGGAAGGCACCCGCGAATTTCGGGAACAGTTTGGCGACCAGTTTCAAGGGCGGGGCGAAAAGCTGCGGGCCGAAGCCCAGGAAAAGCTGGGGGGGTTTTTGGGTAATGTCAAAAAGCGTACCCGCCACCTGCGCCACCAGATGCGCGAAACCGTCACTGACATAACGGCAGGGCTACCCTCGGGCCAGCGGCTGGAGGACGACGATGTCAAAACCATCGAAGTTGACTCTAAAGAACTCTGGAGCCGGGAAGAAGACTCACCGTAAGGGCGGCCTCGCCTCATACCTGGCGGGAGCGTTCGGTCTTGCGGCTCTGCCAGGAAAGTTCCAGGGCTTTGCGGAAGTCGGCCATGGCGGTTTTGGCCCCCTTACCCAGGCGAATGTTGGTATGGCCTCGACCGATATAGGCCTCGGCCAGATAGCGATTGAGCTCAATGGCATGGTCAAAGTCTGCCAGGGCCAGGGGCCATTCATTTAAAAAGTAGAGGGCGTAGCCGCGATCGCAATAGGCTAGGGCGTTACTGGGATTGAGCTGAATCGCCTGGTCAAAGTCAGCAATGGCCTGGTTGTAGTCTTCCTGGCGGCTCAGTACGCGCCCCCGGTTGGCCAGAATCCGGGCCGATTCAGGATGAAACTTGAGGGCCAGGGTGTAGTCAGCAATGGCCCCCTCCATGTCGCCCACCTGCGCCCGCAGTAAGCCGCGGCTGTCGTACAGGTCAGCCAGACGAAAGCGTAAGCTGAGGGGGGTGTCTTCACTGGAGATGGTGTCTGGGCTATCGAGGGCTAACCCCACCAGGGTTTGGTTGTAGGAGCGATCCTGGAGGGCTGGTTCTAGCTCCAGTACGGCGGTGTAGTCGTCAATGGCCCCCTGAAAATCCCCCAGTTCATGCCGTAACATGCCCCGGTTAATGTAGGCCTCGGCGTAGTCGGGCTTGTGTTCCAGCGCCTTGTTGATGTCCAGGGTTGCCAGGTAATAATTTTTGAGCTGAAAGTAGGCCACTGCTCGATAGTTGTAGGCTTCGAAGCTTTTGGGCTGGTCCTGTAACAGCTGAGTTAAATCGGCAATGGCGGCATGGTAGGAGTTCTGGCGGTTGGCTGCAACCGCCGCGTGGGCTCCCTGTTTCAGGTAGGCCAGGGCGCGCCACAGCAAAACTTTGGAAAACTTGGCCTGGCGTCGCAGCACCCTGGAGAAATCTGCGATCGCGCCGCTGTAATCCTCCATATCCAGCTTGACCCGCCCGCGATTGCTGAGGCCCTTGATCGCCTTAGGGTCAATCGTTAAGGCCGTATCGAAGTCCGCCAGGGCAGCGGTCAGGTTGCCCATCATCCGATAAATATTGCCCCGGTTAATGTAGGCATTCACAAACAGCGGGTCGATCCGAAGGGCTACCGAAAAATCGTTCAGGGCTGCTTCGTGCTTGGCCAGGTCGCGGTAGGCACAACCTCGATTATAAAAAGCTTTTGTGCAGGAGCGATCGAGCTGAATCGCGCACGAAAATTGATCGACGGCGTCCCGGAAATACCCAAGCCGAGCCTGCTCAATACCGGCCCTGATAATTTCGCTGATAGTCATAAATCACGATGAAAAAGCGACAGGATGCCAAACCGTTTCTAACTAACTGTTATTTCACCCTGCTGGTCAAAATTATGCTCCATCGGTAGATTTTATTATGCAACGACTCGCCACAAATAGGGAGAAAAAATATCGCTGCTTCATATTTCTGGCATGTTTTGTGGAAAATTCTTAAAGGTTCTTTTGGGCCTTTTAAAAGCCAGTCAGGCAATGGCAGCAATGTTCATTGCCAACCTGACAGGGCTGGATCGGCACTGCCCACCAGCGTTATTTCAGGGACATGGGGTTTCTAGGGTAAGAGCATCCGTAAGCGGGTAATTTAAATTTAGTTTTGCCAGACCTTAGGCTGAGGCGGCTAACCCTTCAGCGATTTGACGATGCTGGATCAAAGTATTGGGTAAATCCAGGGTCAATAGACCCTCTGGGTTCAGAACTTCCCGACCATTAATAAAGCTGTAGTCCACCCGGTCAATGTGACAAAAAATCAGGGCTGCCACCGGATCATAGGCCGTACCGGATAGCGCCAATCGATCTAAATCAACGGTGATAAAATCAGCCGCCATGGCGGGAGCAAGGTAGCCAATATCATCGCGCCCGAGTACCCGAGCCCCCCCCCGAGTGCCCAGTTCTAAAGCTTCCCGGGCGGTTAAAGCTGAGGCATCTTCTGCCCGCACCCGGGCCATCAGAAACGCCTGCCGCGCTTCCCCCAGCAGATGGCTGGTGTCATTAGAGGCAGACCCGTCTACCCCCAACCCGACGGGGACCTGGTGATTCAACATGTGACGAATGGGGGCCATGCCGCTGGCCAGGCGCATATTGCTACAGGGGCAGTGGGCCACCCCGGTGCCGGTCTGGCCGAAGGCGTGAATGGCTTTATCGTCCAGCTTGACGCAGTGGGCATGCCAGACATCTTCTCCCAGCCAGCCTACAGAAGCCGCATAGTCTCCCGGGGTGACGCCGAATTTTTCCAGGCTGTAGTCTACATCGGAATTGTTTTCGGCCAGATGGGTATGGAGTCTGACACCAGGATAATTGCGGGCCAGGGCCGCCGACTCCCGCATCAAATCCTGGGACACGCTAAAGGGAGAACAGGGGGCCAGGGTAATCCGCAGCATGGCGTGACGGGCATGATCGTGATACTGCTCGATCAGCCGTTGGGAGTCCTTCAGAATGGCCGATTCAGATTCCACCAGGGAGTCGGGGGGCAGCCCCCCCTGGCTCTGGCCCACACTCATGCTGCCTCGACTGGCATGAAACCGCAGCCCGGTGGTCTGTACCGCCTGAATTTCGTCGTCCAGGGTACAGTTATTCGGAAATAGATATAAATGATCGCTGGCGGTGGTGCAGCCTGAAAAAATCAGTTCTGCCGCCGCGACCTGGGCGCTGATTTTGATGGCATCAGGATTTAACTGCAGCCACAGGGGGTACAGGGAAGTCAGCCAGTTGAAGAGGTCAGAATTCTGCGCTCCGGGTACTACCCGGGTCAGGGTTTGAAAAAAATGGTGATGGGTATTGACCAGCCCCGGCAGCACAATATGGCGTCCCCCCAGGTCAAGTATCCGGTCAGCTTCATGGGGTAGTTCATCCCTAGGCCCCACCTGCTCAATCACGTTATCCCGGATAAACAAGCCACCGTTGGGTATTTCCTGGCGCTGATCATCCATCGTCACCAGGGTATGGCTGTTTTTGACCAGTAAGGTTGCCATAGGTTTAATCTTTTTAAGTCGGTCGAATCCCGGTATACCACAATTTTTTACCGGTCTACGCTAAACCAATCACCTTTTTGAACAGCTTAACTAATCCCAAACAGCCACCTGCAGAATCACTTCATTCAGGCCCACGGAACCGGAGGTGGTTCGTAATCAAAACAGTGCCCAGGGGTTCAGTCTGGACCCAGGCCGAGCCGGGGAGCTGACTCAGGGATAGCTTGGCTTGACGAGGCTTTACCCACTTGGGCAGGCGCTTGAGCATGTAGTCCAGCTCGCCCAGCACCCCAACCTCAATGTATCCTTCGAGTTCCGGACGGCCCAAATCTTTTACAGCAGCCTGGACAATGTCCTCCTGATAGTTAACGATGGCCTGCCGCAGGCGCTGCAGCTGGGTAGTCCGAAACCTGAGGGAACGGGTTTCGCCAGTGGCAAAAAATCCCCGCTGGTGTTGCAGCAGGTTTGCCACATCAAGGGCTGGGGTGGTGATCGTCATGGCTGGTGCGTTAAATTCTGTGGAAGACTGGATTTTGGGCAACGTTCCGCCAGCCCTGGGCTGGACGTCAGCTTGGGGGCAGGTTCTCTGATCCGGAGAAGCTTCCTGAGAAAGGCGGCTAAAAGACTACCGCCCAACCTGATCTTTGCATAACTTAAAGAAATTTTCCGGATCAACACCAGTTCGCCATGGCCCCCGGGGTCAACCTTGGCGATAACTTCGCTCGCGGCAGTCCCGAGGGGGGCATTCCGCCTTCCGGGAGGTGTTCAGCTAAACTTTTGTAAGCGTCCTATGCTGGAAACTATGGTGAAAACATTAATGCGCTCTATAGCGGTGGTTGCTCTCCTGGTGAGCTGGTTGACCGTTACCACCCTGCCTGCCCACGCTACCCCCACGGAACCTATGCATCTGGCTGCTCTACCTATCATCAGCAATTTTATGAAGGGCAACCGCCCGAGTAATTTGGGGGTTAAGGAGGGCAAGCTGGCCCCCTGCCCCAAATCCCCCAATTGTGTTGTAAGTCAGGGCCAGGAAGACGCAGAACATGCGATCGCACCCCTGCAGTACAGCGGTGATCGCGCTGCGGCCATGGCCCGTTTGGTGGAGGTGGTCAAGGCTATGCCCCGCACCGCTATCATTCAACAAACCGACGACTACCTTTACGCTGAATTCACCAGCCAGCTGATGGGCTTTGTGGACGATGTAGAGTTCTACTTCCCCCCTGGGGAATCTGTGGTTCACGTCCGTTCAGCCTCTCGTTTAGGGGAATCAGACTTGGGGGCCAATCGCCAGCGGATTGAAGCCATTCGTAGTCAGTTCACGGCCCCTGAACCGGCGTAGAAACTCTTTCGGCCCTATACGAACCGGCAAAAAGCGCCCAGGGAGTAAACCCGCTGGGCGCTTCGCTGTTGAACTCGACGGTATTGAACTCGGCTATCCGCCGAAGCCAGCCAAAATCAAAAATCCTGCCCCTGCAAGGGCCAGCAAAGATAATACCAGGCCGGCGTTCCAGCTTCCTTTCCAGGAGTAATTTTTCTCAGCCATGGGATGTCTCCTAAATACGTCAGAGGGTTCAGGTTAAGTAACGTTAACCCCTGAGTCTATTCTGCCACTTTTCCCAGGCTCAGGCTTCCCTCCCGGGTTGAGATCAGGGTTGCCGCCTCGAGGTCGGATACCATCCACCGATTGAGCCTTGGCCTAGGCAATGCCCATAGCCCTTTGGGATACTCAAAGCAGTATTTAAGGATAACCCCATGTTGATTCCCCCTGGTTTTAGGCGGAGATCTCAGACCACCCGTTTAGGATCGATGGCCTATGTGGAGCCCGATCCAGATTTTTGGCAGCTGGGCGAAAGTCCGGCAGAGGCCGCCCCGAAACCTGATCTGGTCTTTCTCCACGGGTTTGGGGGGGGATCTTCCAGCTACGAATGGTCGAAGGTGTACCCGGCGTTTGTGTATTCCCATCGGGTATTGGTCCCAGATCTTCTGGGCTGGGGCGCTTCCGACCATCCCGAGCGAACCTACAGGGTTGAAGACTATCTACAAACCATCTGGGAGTTCATTGAGGGACAGTGCGCCCAAGCTCCGGTGGTGGTGGCTTCTTCTCTAACGGCGGCTATGGCCGTACGGGTGGCCCTTGAGCATCCCCAGGGCATTCGGGGACTGGTGCTGGTTGCGCCCACCGGGCTTAATGACTTTGGCAGGGATAGCAGCCAGTCTTTCGTCAACCAAATTGTGAAATTGCCGCTGGTGGATAAGGTGCTGTATGGGGGCGCGATCGCAACCGCCGAGGGCATTCGCCTGTTTCTGTCTCAGCGTCAATTTGCCGACGCCAGCAAAATTTCAGAAGAAATGGTAGAAGCTTATCTGAAATCAGCCCAGCAGCCTAACGCAGAGGTGGCGGCGCTGGCCTTCGTGCGGGGGGATCTAAACTTTGACCTGGCCCAATATCTCCCCCAATTAGCCACCCCCACCGTTTTCCTCTGGGGAGAATCTGCCCAGTTCACTGATGTCCATAGGGGGCAACGGTTAGCCGGCTTAAATCCAGACGCCATCTTAAAGTTTGAGTCCTTGCCTGGGGTGGGCTTAACCCCTCAGCTGGAGCAACCGAGCGTGACCATCGGCCTGCTGCAGCAATACCTGAAGGACATCAATAATTCCGGCAACAAAGTGTCCCACAGTCAGGATTAGATCTTAATATTCATAGTTATAGCTTTGGCCCGGTCACTGAGGACATTGGTGATCTGCCAATAGCCAAAGTTGGGGCTATGACCTGGCCCGCCATCGCCTCCAGGCTATTGCGGGCAGACTGTCCTAACCAGCATGGCGATTGCTACAAAACCCGTTGTCCTGACAGGGCGCAACCGATTCAGAGAGGAACAAGCATGGGTACCTGGGTTAAGGAAACCGATGAAGCGATATACCTGATGCAGGGTAATCAGTGGATTTCGAGGATTTTGAAAAAGCCATCCACGACCAACCCCAATGAGCAAGTCCTCAATGTTGAAGGGATGCGCACCTGGTTTACCCGGTCCGACTTTCCCGGGGCCATGACGGTATCCGTTGGGGTGAATAGCCCAGAACCTGAGCAAGCCGGCAGTGGTTCAGGGGGGCAGCCCGAACAACCCGAAGGCGGCGGTGTTCCAGAGCCGGGCACCAGCGAACACAACGGCATGAAGCTCTATATCAAAAACAGTACCTTCTTCAAGCTCAAGCCGAAACAAGCCAGCGAACTCACCGATGGCGAAAAAGTTGTCGTTAGCCCGGGCACTGTGCTGGATATCGAATACTACATTGATGTCGGCGGTAACCACTGGCAGGTTGAACTGCTGAAACCTACCCTCGGGGATAGAAAAACGACATCCTGGTATGTGTACACCCCCGACACGGCTCTGTTAACTGACATGACGATGACGGTCAAGGCTGATACCTTTTTCAAGGCTGAGCCCAAAATGTCATCTGGACTGGCCGATTCCCAGAAGGCCTTTGTACGGGCTGGCACAACTTACAAACTGGCGCAATCAAAACCGGCTGCAGGAGACCATCTAGAGGTTACCCTGGCTGATGCAACGCTAGGATCCGAAGGCAAAAGAGTCTGGTATATTTATCAACCTCATACCAAAATTGACGGCAAACGCCAGACCTTAGAGATCATCAGCGACACCCTATTTAAATCTCAGCCGGTACAGTCCAGCCAGCTGGCAGAATCTGACAGGGTCTTTGTTAAGAAGGGCACTATCTTTCTGGTCAATTCATACGCCAACCCCGAAAAAAATCACGTCAAGGTTGCCTTGCAGGGGGCGTTTCTTGGCCCTAAAAATTTGACCACGTGGTACGCCTACGTCCCCGACATCGCTATTGCGGGCACTGAACTTGGCAATCATCCCGATGACAGTAACCCGGGCCAACCAGCTAATCCGGCGGATCGGGGGATGGCCTTAACCTTCCCAGGCTTTTCGGGGACCTACTACTCCAACGATCCCATTCAGTTCACGAACCGCTACGGTGAGCGGGGCAACTTTACCTGGGGAGAAGCGCTACATGCTGACCCTGCCCGAGGAACCTATCGCCGACCTGCGAGTTCAGGGGTGGTCTACGGCATTCTCAAGGTCGTTGATGCCCTGGAGGAAATTCGCCGCATGTACGGCAATCGCCCCATGCAGATTAACTCCTGGTACCGTGATCCTGCGACTAACGCCGCAGTGGGTGGAGCCTCCATGTCCCGTCACTTGTCAGGGGATGCCGTGGACTTTGTGTTTTCTGGCATTAGCCCCTTTAACGTCTATGCCAGGCTAGATCCCTGGTGGGGGTCTAAGGGAGGCTTGGCGAGTTCCTCTGTGTTTACCCACATTGATGTGCGGGGGTATCGAGCCCGTTGGGATTATGGATATTAACTGCATCTCATCCCATCCATAAGATCTATTAATGCACGGCCCATATAATTCCTTGGCTATGCATCGTTTAACTACTTGAGCAGACGGTAGAATTTAGCTTGGTTTTTTCAGACTTTGGACCACGCTTTACATCATGGCGGATTCTGGCACTTCTCCTGCTCCCGAAAACCTCGACTCTTTACCGCGCGAAGTCAGGGTGGCAAACTTGCGCAATGTGGTAGAAACTTTGCACATGGCGGATGAAATCGCCAAGCAGGGATATTTGATCACAAGTTCTGAACTCGCTGACCTGATGGATGTGAACGCCAGTGCTGTCACCAGTCGAGGAGAATATTGGGCCTGGCGCAACTGGACCGTTTCCCGAGTACGTCGGGAAGGTAATCAGATTCTCTGGCAGATTGAGCGCATTGATTAACTCAAGGGCGATTTAACAATTCCCGTCGGTTCTCTATCTTTCTGGGGAAGTCACCCTGAGAGGCCCAAGCAAGGGTGAGGGGTGGGATTGAGCGAATTATGGGATATGGCTGAATTCATGGTCCCGGTTGTTGTCTGCAGCTCCCTGGTGGGCTGACTTAAAGCAGATGCGTTCCTTGAAAATATTTTGCGTTTGCCAAAGTCTCCCTGGATACGATCGGCCATCGGATTTGGTTTTGGTCTGCTGCTGTTTGTAGCAGTCAGCAGCCAGTTCCACGGCTCTGCCTTAGCCCCCTCCCTCACACCCCTGCCCCAGGACCCCGTTGTTAAGGTCTATTTCAATCAAAACCAGGCCGCTGTTTACACCGATCCTTACCGACAAATTGCCCGACTGGGAGACGACTTAGAAGCGACTATCATTGCCGCCATTGAATCGGCCCAAACCTCTATTGAGGTCGCGGTCCAAGAGTTTACTCTGCCTCGCATTGCCCTGGCCCTGGCTCAAAAGCAGGCTACCGGGGTACAGGTTAGGGTGGTGGTCGAAAATACCTACCGTACTCCCATTGCGGAAAGAAATATTGCAGCGGTGGCTAGCCTCGACAGCTATGACCGCAGTAAGGCTGAGGACCTCTACGCCTTTGTGGATATGAATCAAGATGGCCGATTGGACGGCACCGAAATTGCCCAACGGGATGCCTTAAGTATTTTGGCTCAAGCGGCCATCCCCATCTTGGACGACACCGCCGATGGCACCAAAGGTAGCGGTTTAATGCACCACAAATTTATGGTGGTAGACCAGCGCACCGTCGTGAGTGGATCAGCCAACTGGACGATGAGCGGCATCCACGGCGATTTCACATCGGCTGAAAGTTTTGGCAATGCTAATAGTTTGATTGTGATTGACACCCCTGCCCTGGCCCGGCAGTTTCGAAAAGAATTTGACTACCTCTGGGGAGACGGGCCAGAGGGTAAAGAGGACAGCCTTTTTGGGTTGCAAAAGCCCCACCGGCCAAAGGTTCAGGTCACTGCCCCTGGCTCCACCATGGCAGTGCAGTTTTCTCCTACCTCCCCAAGCAAACCCTGGTCAACCAGTGTTAACGGGCTGATTGCCGATACCTTAAGTCAAGCTACCCAAACCATCGACTTAGCCTTGTTTGTGTTTTCAGAACAGCCCATTAGCGATCAGCTGATGCTGGTCTCTCAGCAGGGAGTGGACGTGCATGCCTTAATTGATTCGGGCTTTGCCTATCGGAGCTACAGCGAAGCCCTGGATATGCTGGGCCTAAGCCTGCCCAATCATCAGTGTAAGTATGAGGCCCAAAACTTCCCCTGGCCAACTCCCATTTCAACCGTGGGCATTGCCAACCTGCCCCGGGGAGATAAACTGCACCACAAATTTGCTGTTATCGATCATTCCACCGTCATCATTGGGTCCCACAACTGGAGCAAGGCCGCTAATCATACCAATGACGAAAACCTGCTGGTCATTCACAATCCCACGGTTGCGGCCCATTACGAGCGAGAATTCGAGCGTTTATCCACCGATGCTGAATTTGGGATTACCCCCTACCTCCAGCAAACTATGGATAAACGTCGGCAGCAGTGTGGGGGATGAAACGGCAGGGCTTAGGGCGATGACCTGAGGACATTCCTGAGGACATTCCTCAGGAATGACAACGAACAGGGAAAGGTCCAATATTCTTCAGGACATTCCTGAGGACAGCCTGAAAGAAGCTATGATTGAACTATCCTGAGGACTGTCCAGAGGATAAAAATGGCCACTGGTGAAATTGATAAGTTCCCGGTCAGTCAATTGCCGTCTCGCTATGACCTGGCTCGAAGTGCTGTATATAAACGGATGGAGCAGCTCGGGATAGTTCCCGAAAAGATCGGTCAAAGGTCTTACCTCAACGCGATCCAGGTTCAATTGATGGATGAACTGCATCGGTTCATCGGCCAGGGCGGCAGCGCAGCCGAATTTATCGAAGCGCGAGGTTTGAATCGGCAATCTTCTAATCAGGGTTCTGGGAAAGGTCAACCCCCCCAAGGAGACGCCTCGGATTTAGCCAATGTCCCGCCCGATTTTGGCAGCTTCATCAGCGGCATTGTCTCGGAAGTTGTGGCTCGTTTGGGAGGCGCTCCGGAGCCAGACCCTCTGGTGTATTTTGAACGGCTAGAGTCTGCGGCACAAAACGGGTGGTTATTCAGCAGCAGCGAAATTGCCGGCTTATTTGATACTTCTCCCGGTGAAATTGAGCGCATGGGGGATAGCTTTGCAGAAGCGGGTTTTGTATTTAAGCGGGCGGGTCGCCGCAAAAATGGTGAAACGGCCTGGCGAATTACCAAACGGTTGCGTTAGAGGGGTCGTCCGGGGCCAGGTTTCAAGTTCTGAATCGTAATTATGTAACTGATTTTTGGGTTTTGGTCCTAAACCATTTAAAATAAAAAGACCAGCACTGGTACTGCTGGCCTAGCGTGCAACTTACTTGTGTTTTGTTGTTGTTTCCTTTGGTGATGTTGGTGTTAGCACTGGCATCACCTCTCTTTTGGGTGATGGACTGTCAACCGCTCTGGCATTAAGTTCGCCAGCGGGAGCTTACCCACCAGTGGAGGCAACTCTCCCTGAGCCCTTCAGTCTTGTCCATATTCTAACATGTCCTGAGGACATTCCTGTGGACGTATCGCGAAAATTCCTCAGGACTATCCTCAGGACTGTCTCTCAAAGGGGGATGGCTCCCCCGGAATTCGTCCATCTCCTACTCCAGGATCTGGTCTCCGGGGAGGCGCAAGGGCTGGGAGGTCCCTTCTTCTTAGGCGAGACAGGCGTTGACCCAGGCGACCCTTTTCTACCGCCAGAGTTTTGTTATGAAAGCCATTGGTTCGATAACGGTCAGACCAAGATCCGTTGTTTTTTGACAACTGAACACCCCATAACGAAGAGTGACAACGATGGTCATGGTCACTCTTCAGTTGTTTTAAACTCTATCTTGAAGTGAAGAACGAACGATGACAATGGCTTAGATGAAATGATTTGGTTGGCATTAGTCGTCGGTAACAGCCGCTTTCACTGGGCATTATTTGAGGAAGATATTCTGCTGCAGCGGTGGGATACCCCCCATTGTGATGCCGCCCAATTAACTGAGCTGCAAAATCAGGGGTTCGCCGCAGAGGTTTGGCAAAGACTTGATATTCCTTATCCCCAGGAATTGCGGATAATAAAACCCAACCGACCGGAGGTGTGGCTGGCATCGGTCGTTGAGTCCCCTGCCAAAAGTCTGGCCCTTTACCCGCAGCTAACTCTGGTAGAGCGACGGCACATCCCTCTCGCGGATCTTTACGACACCATGGGCGTTGATCGAGCGTTGACCCTTTTAGGGGCTGGTCGGATCTATGGCTGGCCAGTGCTGGTCGTAGACTGCGGCACAGCCTTAACCTTTACGGCTGGCGCAAAGCACGCCTCAGGCAATCAGGGGCGGTTTTTAGGGGGAGCCATTGCCCCAGGGCTGGGACTGCAGTTTCGAGCGCTACACAGTTATACGGACCAGCTGCCTCAGGTTAATGTTCAGAACATTTCCTGGCCACAGCGCTGGGCCCAGAATACGCAGGATGCGATCGCAAGCGGCGTCTTGTACACCCATCTGGCAGGAATTCGCGACTTTTTAACGGATTGGCTGCAGCACAACCCCAGCGGCAGAGTTATTTTCACGGGGGGAGACGGCAAAAAGATGGCGAACTATCTAAAACAGCATTCGCCATCTCTCAT
>CAZPYG010000114.1:14163-15922 GCA_964590465.1 uncultured bacterium
TTCGCCATCTCTCATAGAGAGGGTCCAAATTGACCCGGATTTAATGTTTTGGGGGCTAAGGGCCTATCGCCGGGGCCTGACTAAAGACCGCTGATGCGATTTTGATAGGCAACCGGATCTGATCCGGTATTGTTGTTTTGATATTCCCCAGAGTTATGCATACCCTGCAGATTGTTCACCCGGTTCCCAGGATTGGGGTGGGTGCTGAGAAATTCTGGCGGTCTCCCTCCCTGGCTCTCAAGCTTTTGCATAAAGCTGACGAACCCGCTGGTGTCGTAGCCTGCCCGTCCCATATTGTGGAAGCCGCGCCGGTCGGCATCATATTCCGCTTCACGACTATTGGGTAGCTGCAGAGCGAGCTGAACGCCCATGTTGACTAAAGTATCTTGGTCCACTTCGAGTGCCCCAGCAATACCGCTGGCCAGGGCGGCGTCGCGCATTTGGTTAATGGCATGGCGACCGGTGATATGACCAATTTCATGGGCAACCACACCGGCTAGCTCGGCCTCTGTTTCGGCAGCGTCAATCAGCCCGGTGTGGATATAAACGAAACCGCCCATGGTGGCGAAGGCGTTGATGCTGTCGTCTTGAACCACCTGGAAGGTATACGGGATGTTGGGCCGATCGCTGGTAGCGGCCAGCCGTTGTCCAATTTCGTTTACGTAGCTGTTGATGGATGGATTGCGGTTATACATTGTTACGCCCTGGTTTTTCAGCTGCTGGTCAATTTGGCGACCCAGGTGCACTTCTTCCTGGTCGGACAGGCTGCTGAGTTGGACATAGCGGATGCCCTGAAAAATCAAGTCAAAAATGCCGGCATGGGAAACTTGCGGCGTAGCCAGACCAACGGTGACAGCAGACAGCAGAGCCATTAATCCGTAGCTCAACCGTCGCCAGGGGGAGGTTCGTAATTTGGTGAGAGGAGAGGTCATAGTATTTACCCAAAGTGGATCCTTAAAGCTTGAATCGGCCAAATTCAAGCCGCATAGTCTGATGTATTGCTTTTATAGCAACAGGCCCAGTCGATAACCTGGGCTCAATAGACAGTTTCCGCTGCGTCCCTAAAATAGCTACACCACAAATTGGTTGGTAGACTTAGGGTGCCCAAATGCTTGGGCAGGCTTGCCGAAGCGCTGGCCGGGAATGGGGCTGATCAGGCTTTGGCTGGGGCCCATGGTTTTCGTCAAAAACCTGTATCATGGTGAGCCGAACCAGATCCGCACTCGGCAGTATTTCCTTTCTGCCAGAAAAATTTTGACCGTATTCGGGCTGGGGCTATCATCTGTTTCCATGCTGGGCTAAGGGGTAACTCGTATCATGGCGCTGTTAGATTCAAAAGGCCGTCTGTTCGGCAAAATTAGCATTCTGGATATTGGAGCCGCTTTAATTATTGTGATGGTACTGGTGGGGATTTTCTTCTATCCCGGCACCTCGGGTTCGGTGGCTCAGGTGGGCGCGACCACCAAGCCCGTCGAAGTGGATGTGATGGTGCGGGGCCTGACTGCCTCAAACCCCGATAAGCTATTCGAAACCATTCAAAATTCCGAAACGGCCAACATCATTATTCGTAACCAACCCTACGGCCAGGTAGAAATTAAGGACGTCAAAAGGTTGCCTCGCAGCACCGCAGTTCCCCAGCCTGACGGTACGGTGAAAGCCTTCCCGGACCCTCGCCCAGAGCTGGAATACACCATTGATATGCTGATTACCCTGGTGGATGAGGCCCAAATCACCGATAATGGCCCGGTTTTTGGCAATA
>CAZPYG010000115.1:0-7835 GCA_964590465.1 uncultured bacterium
CTTTGCCCTGTCAGAGTTGGAAGAAGTTGCAGCCCCTAAGGCTAAAAAGTAGTTTCGAGTTAACCCGTGCCAGAGTTACCAGAAGTTGAAACCGTCCGACGAGGGCTCAACCGTGTAACGCTGGAATTTCCTATTGAGGGTGGGTCAGTACTGCTTCCCCGCAGTGTGGCCTACCCTTCTTCTGTAGAGGATTTTCTGGCGGGGCTGAATGGGGGCTTACTACGCACCTGGCATCGTCGAGGCAAGTATTTGCTGGGGGAGTTAACCCGGCCTGACGGCGAGCCTGGGGGGTACCTGGGGGTACACCTGCGCATGACAGGGCAGTTGCTGTGGCTCGAGCCCGACACCCCAGTGCAACCCCATTGCCGAGTGCGGTTGTTTTTCAAGGACAACCATGAGCTGCGCTTTGTGGATCAGCGTACCTTTGGGCGAGTATGGTGGGTGCCCCCCGGACACCCCATTGAGGAGGTGGTAACCGGTTTGCAATCCTTAGGGCCGGAACCCTTCGCAGCCGACTTCTCGCCGGAATATCTGCGGCAGTGGTTTAAGCATCGCCAGCGTCCGGTGAAAAATGCCCTGTTAGATCAGGCCCTGGTGGCGGGAATTGGCAATATCTATGCCGATGAAGCCCTTTTCCTCAGCGGTATGCGACCTACTACCCGGTGTGCCCGCATTGGCCTAAAACGATGTCAAAAACTCCATGCAGCGATCGTAAAGGTTTTGAAACACAGCATTGAGTCCGGTGGGACGACCTTTAGCGATTACCGGGATATTTACGGGGTTAATGGCAATTATGGGGGCGTGGCCTGGGTTTATGACCGCGAAGGAGAGCCCTGCAGATTATGCGGTACGGCGATTCGTCGGTTAAAACTGGCCGGACGCTCAGCCCACTATTGTCCCCAATGCCAGCGCTAGATCAGACCGGTCTGGTAAGGTGGCAGATCTGTTCAGAGGATGGCAAACAGGCCGAAGCGCCTGCAATCAATTCATCGGCGAAAAGCCGCCCGCTGCGAAGCCGAATGGACCACCCCCATGGGAGACGAGTTCCTGTCCATGGGTTCCTTGCAGTTCAGGTGATCCTGATCCATCCTCGGCTAGACCCCCCTGCCCCTTATCCCCTCCCCCCGTGGGTGACGACACTTTTCCCCATCACCGTGTATGCTGACAAAAATCCGTTGAGGTACTTTCATGTTTGAATCGACTAATTGTGAAAAATTAGCCCTGGTGTTCAACCGTGCGGGTCAGCAGGGTAAGAGCGGGTTTTGCAAAATGCTGTGGGGCAACCAGCCCGAGACGATTCAAACCCAGCTGAAGCCTTTACTCAGTCCCGAAGCCCTGGCGGCCCTCCAGGCCGAGGACTAATCGGGCCGGGGGGATCTAGATTCTATCTTCTGGCTTTTGTATGCTGGTCATACCGTGACAGGCCTGCAGGATGATGATTTCCATTCAAGCTCCGCTGCATGTAGCAATTAATGTCAGTGATCTGGCCAGGGCAGAAGCTTTTTATGGGGAAATTTTAGGTTTAAAGCAGGTAGACCGGTCCCTGAACTTCTCTGGAACCTGGTACCAGGTGGGCGACTTTCAGCTTCACCTGATTGTGGCTGAAGATTGGCATCCTTCCCCTCACCATTCCAAGTGGGGGCGCAATGCCCATGTTGCCTTTGCCATCGCCGATGTTGAGGTCGCTGAAGCCGCGCTGGTGGCAGCGAACTGTCCGGTTCAGACCAGCGCCTCGGGGCGAGCTGCCCTGTTCACCCAGGATCCAGATGGCAATATTATCGAACTCACCCAGGTTGTGTAACGAACATTACCAACTCCCTTCGCTGACCCCGGTGTCCAGCGTTAAAGTAAGGAGTGGCCTATATAATCGCATATACCGTGGGATTTGCACCATCGCAACCGCCAACCGCTACCGATATTCAGGGAATTTTTAACCGCATTGCGCCGGTTTATGATGAACTGAACCAACGCCTCAGTTTTGGTCTCCATCGCGTCTGGAAGCGGATGGCTATCCGCTGGAGCGAGGCGGCAACAGGGCAGACCTGTCTTGATTTGTGCTGCGGCAGTGGGGATTTAGCCCTGATGCTGGCGGAACAGGTGGGGCGGTCTGGCACCGTGTACGGGGTTGATTTTTCCGCTGACCAGTTGGCGGTGGCGCGGCAGCGATCGCACCAGAAGGGACTTGCTGAAAGCATCCACTGGATCTTAGGCGATGCCCTGGCCCTGCCCTTTGACGACGCCACCTTCGATGCCGCGACCATGGGCTACGGACTCCGCAACCTGATTGATATTCCCCAGGGTTTAGCAGAACTTCACCGGGTGCTCAAACCAGGGGCGACGGCGGCCATTCTAGACTTTCATCAGCCCCAAGGTCCTCTGGTGCAGCAGTTCCAGCAGTGGTACCTGGACCATGTCGTGGTCCCCACCGCGAAGGATCTGGGCCTGAAGCAGGAATATGCCTACATCGCTCCCAGCCTGGATCGATTTCCCTCTGGGCAAGAGCAGGTTGCCTTAGGGCAGCAGGCCGGATTTGACTCGGCGGTTCACTACACCCTGGCGGGTGGTTTAATGGGCGTTCTGGTGGTGCACCGTAGCCATGAACTGGTCTAGTCTTTGGTTGCTGGTAGCGCCCCCCGTAATTGGCGGTGTGATTGGGTATTTCACCAATGACATCGCCATCAAAATGCTGTTTCGGCCCTATCGCCCCATTTACCTGGGCAAATGGCGGATGCCCTTTACGCCGGGGTTAATTCCCAGTAACCAGGAGCGGTTGGCGAAGCGCATCTCAGACACCATTATGGGGTCGTTACTCACCCCAGAAGAACTGCAAAATCTGGCCCGACGGCTGCTGCAAACCGAACGCACCCAGGCCGCCATCAAATGGCTCTTGGAGCTGGCCCTGGATCAGGTGCAAAGCCGGGCCCAGGTGCGTACCGCCCAGATTGCCGGCAGCATTCTGCAGGATTTGTTTGGCAAGTCGCTGCCCCGACTGATTCGAGTCTGGGCCAGACGGGATGATTTCCTTGAACCCCAGTTCAACCAACTCTTCGATCAGGTGCTGATTGACTTTGCCTTTTCAGAAGAACAGGCCGACCAGATCGCCACCTGGATTTTAACCGGCGTACTGCCCCCGGATAAAGTACGGCAGCTGCTGATCGAGTTCCTCACCGATCGCAACATTCAGGTGATCGATACGATTTTTCGGGAACGCACCAGCGGCACCTACTGGGTGGTCGCCAACCTGTTCGGTGTGCGCAATGCCCTCGGCCGCCTGCGGGCCTTTTGCCTGGATGAGCGGGAGGTCAGCAACGCCCGCATTACCGAACTAACCACCGCTCTGCAGATTAAAAAACGGCTGAAAGACTGGTTGCAGACCACGTCCTTACAAAATCTGCCGGTGTCAACTGTGCGCCAGGTGCGCAAAAATCTACGGGAGTCGGTGCGGGGCTATGTGCAATCCCTGGGACCAGAATTCTTGAAGGGGCTAAGCACTTCGGTGAACTGGGAAATGCTGGCCACGCAGCTGATCAATCGGCTGCAGAATTCTGAAGCGATTAGTCAATCCCTCGACCCGGTCAGCGAAGAGCTGGCCCTGATTCTAGAGCGCTATTTAGAACGGGACCTGGAATCCCTCATTACCCAAATTATTCCTATCCTTGATATTGATCAGGTGATTATCGATCGGGTGCGGGGAACTTCCCCCCGGGAGCTAGAGCTGGCGATTCAGGGCATTGTGCGCAGCGAGCTACAGGCCATTGTCAATCTGGGGGGAATTCTGGGCTTTGTCATTGGTTGTCTGCAGGCCGCGTTTTTTTACTACCAGCGCACAGGATGACAGGCCCCCTCCGCCACTATGTTCCATTTAATCTGGCAACGGCTTTAAGAAAGGGGTTTCTCAGCCTACCCAATCAAAGTAAATCGTCACGGGCAGAACGACAAACCCTAAAGCAATGGCTGCCGCCAGCCCCGTACTCACCCCAAATGCCACCGGACGCCATACCTTGTCCAGGGTGCCGAAGGACTGCACCATGCTCCAGATGCCGTGGCGCAGATGCAGCCCCAGCAACAGCATTATGGCCGTGTAGCCGATGACGTAGGCGGGTTTGTGGAAGACCTCAATCACCAGGCGAGCCAGGTCCCGCATGGAGTCATCCCCCAGTGGAGTGGTGTAGTAGGGACCAAACTTAAAGGTCATCAGATGGGCTACCAGAAATCCTGCCAGCAGGGTGCCGGTAATGATCATGGTGCGGGAACTGACGGTTTGGTAGCTGCCTTCCCCCACGGACTGATACTGCTGGTATCCCTGGCGCCTGGCCCGGAGACGATGGGAAAAAATCTCAATGCCCACCGCTGCGTGGAGCAGCACAACCGCCAGCAAAATTCCTTCAATGGCGTAGAGCAAAACCCCCAGGTCCGCCAGGTGATCGCCGTAGCTGTTGTAGGCGTTTCGCCCGAAAAACAGGGTCAAATTGCCCAGCATATGCACCAGCGTGAAGGTAGCCAGGGCCAGCCCCGTGACTCCGGTAATCAGCTTTTTGCCAATGGGCGATCGGTAGAACCGCAGTAGGGGAGAACCTTCAGGAAGTTGCGTTGAGTCCGAGGCTTTGAGAACTGGGGTCATGGGGAAAACGAATTAAGGTCTAGTTTCGATCTTAGGGCCGACGAACGTGAACATTTATCAAAGCGTTGCAATAGTTGAAGGTTTTATACCAAGTCCAGCTCGAGATGTGTAGTTTTCTCTAAGGCAAAACTCCACTTCTGGACTTGGAAAAGGTTTTAGTTAGGAAAAATGGAGATTCCTCAGGGCGGGGGAACGATAGAGGTGCCCATACCACCCCCATGAAAGACGTTGGGCCTCGGGGCAAACCCGTGAAATTACGGGATCCCCTATCAGGCTGGGACCACCACTGTCTTAGTTCCCGACAGACCAAAGGCGCTGTGAACGGCTCTCAGGGCGCGCACCCCTTCCTCTTCATTGACGACGCAGCTAATTTTGATTTCCGAGGTGGCGATCATCTGCAGGTTAATGTTCTGTTCAGATAGGGCCTTAAACATGCGGGCAGCAACCCCGGGAGCATCGATCATGCCAATGCCAACGACGCTGACCTTGGCGATGGCATCATCCACCACCACTTCCCCAAAGCTACATTCTGCTGCTGCTTTCTCCACAATCTGACGGGCCGCCGCTGCCTCTGCCTGGGCCACGGTAAAGGCAATATCGCGGGTGGCCTGCCCTGCCACTAAGCGGCACCGCTGGGACTGGATGATCATATCTACGCTAATGCCCTGGTCAGCCATAAGTTGAAAAATCTTAGCCGCCATTCCCGGTTGGTCAGGTACCTGGCGAATGGCCACCCGGGCCTGTTTCAAATCCAGGGCGGCACCGCGGACGACCGGCGCTGCACGGTGGGGGGAGGTGGCCTCATCGGCCATCAGCCTGGGGGAGGTGCGCACGTCAAAGGCATCGCAGAGGGCGGCAATGGCGCGATCGCAGTCCCCCACATCCACCGTACAGCTCACCTTCACCTCCGAGGTGGAAATCAGCTGAATGTTAATCCCCGCTGCTGCCAGGGTCGAGAACATCTTAGCGGCCACCCCGGGGCGGCCAATCATCCCCGCCCCGGCAATGCTGATTTTGGCCATGCGGGTGTCTACCATCACCTCTGCCTGGGAGGTATCCGTCGGTTCGCTGCGCAGGGCAGGGGCAATGGCTTCAGCCACCGCTTCGGCAAGGGCCAGGTTTGCCCGCACCAGGGTGAAGGCAATGTCGTTGGTGTTGCCCTCATGGATGGACTGAATAATTAAATCCACGTTCAACTCCTGGCTGGCCAATTCTCCAAATAGACGGGCGGCAATGCCGGGACGATCGGGAATACGCAGCAGGGCAACCTTGGCCTGGTCGGTGTCAAACTCCACCGCATCCACCGGGTGGGCCAGCTCCAGCCCTTCCAGGGGACGGGGCTGAGGCCGAGGAGACATCACCCGGGTGCCGGGTTCATCGGTCCAGCTGGAGCGCACCACAAGCGTGACCCCATAGTTACGGGCAATTTCCACCGCCCGGGGATGCAGCACCTTGGCCCCCAGGCTGGCCAGTTCAAGCATTTCGTCACTGGTGATTTCTGCCATCAGTTGGGCTTCTGGCACCAGGCGAGGATCCGTGGTGAGAATCCCCGGCACGTCGGTGTAAATCTCGCACTTTTCCGCCTGGAGGGCGGCCGCCAGGGCCACCGCCGAGGTATCAGAGCCCCCCCGACCGAGGGTGGTAATTTCCATATCGCGGGTTTGGCTAATGCCCTGAAACCCGGCTACCACAATGACCTTGCCCTCAGCCACGTGGCGCTGCAGGCGTTCCGTCTTAATTTTGAGAATCCGGGCGCGGGTATGTTCGGCTTCGGTGACAATGCCCACCTGAGCCCCCGTCAGGGAAATGGCATCTTGCCCCAGGCTGTGGAGGGCCATGGTCAGTAGCGCAATGGAAACCTGTTCCCCGGTGGAGAGCAGCATATCCATTTCCCGGCGGCTGGGGTTATCGGTAATTTCTCCCGCCAGTTTCACCAGGCCGTCAGTGGTTTTTCCCATGGCCGAAACAACAACCACGACAGAATGTCCGGCATCGACGGTGTGCTTGACCCGCTGGGCCACCGCCTGAATCCGCTCAACGGTGCCAACGGAGGTGCCTCCATATTTTTGTACGATCAGAGCCATGGTGCTTTCTGGTTCTCCCGGCAAGGCTGTAGCTATCTATGGGCAGGCCCGAGTTATCTTCAACCCAGGGCTGCCTGGTTTCAGCTGACCCTGAATTAGTCTCCAAATTTAGATCGAAACTTCTAAATTGGATCGCCGATTTATAGACAGACTCTTTAATGTATCAGCTCAGGTTGTCCCAGGGGTAGAGCCCTCCAGAACGGGGGAACCCCACAGTGACCATGGGCAGGTTTACCCAACAGGGCTTAAGGCAGGCAATCCAGATACATGTCCGTATCCCAATCCGTTGTAGTGGCGAGGAACTTCTCCCACTCATCCCGCTTGTACCAGGTATAGACCTTGTACATGTCTCCGGGCATGGCCGACTTGATCACCTCGTCCTCATCCAGGCGCTGCAGGGCTTCCCCTAAGGACATGGGCAGCTTCTTCACCTGCTTCCCGGCTTCCATGGCCTCGTAGAGGTTGCGCTCTTCCGGCTCGCCGGGGTCGAGGTTGCGCTTGATGCCGTCGTCAAAGGCTTTAATAATGGCCGAGGCCATCAGGTAAGGGTTCACCATGGAATCCACCGCCCGGTACTCGAACCGTCCCGGTGCCGAAACCCGCAGGCCGCAGGTGCGGTTCTGGAAGCCCCAGTCGGCATAGACCGGTGCCCACAGTCCGGTATCCCACAACCGACGGTAGGAGTTGACGGTGGAGCAGCCGATGGCGGTGAGAGCTCCCAGGTGTTCAATCACTCCGCCAATGGCCTGGAGACCGATGGGTCCAGGTTTAGTGGCGCTGAGTTCCGGGTCTGGCAGGAAGGTGTTGGTGCCCCCCTTGCGGTAGCTGAATACCCCTTCCGTACCGGTCAGGGGGCCAATATTCAGGGTGTTAACCAGTTCATCGCCGCCGTACCAGAGGGAAAGGTTGTGGTGGCAGCCGTTGGCGGAAAGGCCCATGAAGGGCTTCGACATGAAGCAGGCAATCAGGTTAAATTCCCGCGCCACCTGGGAGCAGATTTGCCGGTAAGTGGTGAGGCGATCCGCTGTACGCAGGGCATCGTCGAACATAAAGTTCAGCTCCAGCTGGCCGGGGGCATCCTCGTGGTCCCCCTGGATCATGTCCAGGCCCATGGCGTTGCAGTACTCGAT
>CAZPYG010000115.1:7935-15851 GCA_964590465.1 uncultured bacterium
TTGCGGAAGCAGGTGCAGAACACCCGCGCCACCCGCTGATCCCAGGGCAATTGGCAGAAGGTGTCGGGGTCAGGAATGGCCACCAACTCTGAAGCTTCAGGGCCGTAGCCGATGTAGTTGCCGTAGCGGTCAAGAAACAGGTTAGCCATGGCCCCGTAGACCAGCTGAATGCCCTTTTCGGCAATGCTCTCCCAGTGGGCGGCGGGAACCCCCTTGCCGGTAATGCGCCCCGTCACCGACACAAACTGGTAGTAAATATATTGAATGCCTAACTCATCAATTTTGGAGCGCACTTGCTTGACGAGTTCGGCCCGGTCGGGTTGAGATACGTAGGATTCGAGGTGGGTCAGGGTCTCTGGCTTTGAAATAGCTACAGTCACAAGCACTCTCTCCGTTTGACGACCAGCGGACTTGATATAACAACTGGGTTGCCTAGTGGTAGTAAATCGGGATGGGATGTAAGACTTTGTAGCCGAAGATACCTGGAAGATTATTTTTCGAAATTTTAGTTAGAGAAGAATTATGGTAGCTATTGCTGTTCCTGCTGGATGGGGACATCTATCAGCAGGAAGCGGCCAAAATATGCTCAGCGGCCAGGTTGAGAGTGGAAAATACTTGTGACTGAACCGCTTCCTTGCCAACATAGATAGCATCGTCATAACGCCCGGCATTCAGTTGGCAAATTGTGACCTGGAGTTTCAGCGGGTCGACAATCCAATACTCTGGAATTTCTAGAACAATGTATTCACTGTCTACCAGTTCAAAACGGGTATTGTTGCCGTCTTCATAGGCAAGATACTGCTCAAACGTGAACTTGCGGGCAGTAGTGGTCATGGGAATGACCTCAGCAGCTAAGGAATAGTTTCAGTGTACTCAAAGGTCTAAACCGTTGAGTCGTAGTCAGTATTTCAAAGGAGACCTATCCGGCAAAGATAAGCCCCAGGCTGTCAACCGATATCCTTACTCTACCGTCAGGATGCGCTCACGGGCTGCTTACCCAGAAAGCATGCCATGGAGTCGTCCCTGGCCTCAATCCAGGGGGTGTGGTGAACCGGGGCTTGGGTGCCGGTACAGGGGGAGACAAAGGACTTGTCCCGGTAGCCGAGGATGCTGTGCTCTTTGTCGTGCTCCCATTCCTTGAACAGGCGGGTGGCCATCTCCCAGTCGCAGGGGGCGTAGTCCACCTGGTCCGCCAGATCAACGATGTAGTCTTTCTGAAAATCAATCTGCTCGAAAGCATCCTTAAGCGCTTCTTCCCGCTGCTGCCAGGAAGACATATCCTGAGCCATGGTCGCCGCATCGGGAATCTGTATGTGCCCCAGCACTGCGTCCCGGGCGTAGAACGCCTGCACATCAAACATCGAGAAGGTGTAGAACTGGTCCTGCATGCCCAGGTACATCAGCTTCGGGTTGAGTTCCCAGAAAATGCCCTTGTAGAGACAGCCGGGGTAAAGGCGGTTCTTGGTTTTCAACCGCAGGCTGTCTTCCAAAAAGGGGAAGTAGTGCTGGTAGCCGACGCAGAGCACGATGGCGTCCACTTGTTTGCTGGTGCCGTCCTTGAAGTGGGCGGTTTTACCCTCCAGTTTGGTCAGCAGAGGCACTTCCGTAATGCCTTTGGGCCAGTCAAAGCCCATGGGGGCGGTGCGGTAGCTGATGGTGACGGAGCTGGCCCCGTATTTGTAGCTCTGCAGGGCGATATCTTCGGCGGAATAGCTGCTGCCGACTACGAGTAAGTCCTTACCGGCGAACTCCAGGGCATCACGAAAGTCATGGCTGTGGAGCACCCTCCCTGGGAAGCGATCGATGCCGTCAAAGGTAGGAACTTGCGGCACTGAGAAGTGACCACTGCAGACAACGACGTAGTCAAACTCTTCGGTGTATTCCTGATCAGCCTTCAGGTCCTTGACCCTGACCTTGAACTTGCCGGTAGCATCTACATATTCCACATACCGAACCGGTGTGCTGAAGCGGATGTAGCGGTCCAGGCTTTCCTTTTTGGCCCGACCGATAATGTAGTCGTAGAGCACCTCCCGGGGCGGAAAAGAGGGGATGGGTTGGCCAAAGTGCTCGTCGAAGGGGTAGTCCGCGAATTCCAGACATTCCTTGTTTCGTCTTCCGCTTTTTGCTAGACGCTATACCGCCAGGTGGGGTGACATCGTTTTGGGAGAATTCTAGGAAAGAAATACCCCCTGTAGGGGCGCAGGCCCTGCGCCCTTAGCGAGTGCCCTATAGGATGGGTAATTTTGATTCAAGAGATCTCCCTGGACATGAAAAAAGGCCCGTAAGTCATGCTTACGAACCTTGACGGTTGGGTTTTGAGATGGCTTACGAAGCAGAGGCCGTAGCCGAGCGACGCCGGGGACGCTTGTATTCAGACTTTTTCTTGTAGCCGATGGCCTGGGCTTCGTCGCTGTTGGGGCCGAACTGTCCGCGAACGGTCTCTTTCATCGCCATAACCCTGTCGTGAAACTCTACCTCGGCCTGACGAGCCGCATCCGAGGCGGCTTTGATGGTGGCCATGAGTTCGGTCTCCCGCTGCTGCCGGGTCAGCATCTTTTCGTAACCGGCCTGGAGCGCTTCGGGGGTGGCTTCAGTGCGAACCGGAATGTGGATCACGGGATGAATGGGCAAGATTCTGACCAGAAACCCATGGTTTTGATGAAGAAAGGATGAATGGTGCAGCCCTGAGAAAAGGGTGTGCTGTTGTCAAAGGGATTGAGCGTTTTTATCATTGAGAATTGTCAAAGGTTGCGATACTTTCCATTGATGGAGGCATCATTCACGGTCTGAATACAAGGATGGGCAAAGTGAAGCGTGCCCATCCTTGTCAGAAATCCTTATACGATGGGCACGGGCTCAGGCCCTTTGCCCATCCTACGTTTACTACCGGAAATCCCCTTAAAGTGGTGTTGTTTGGTTCTCAATCTGAAATTCAAGAGTGGTCAGCCGTGCCCAATGCTTTTATTACCACCGCTTTAAGAGAAGGCAAAGTCTTATATGAAAAACCAGCGTGATTTAGCCACAGGCTGGTTTCGCAAGGCCGATAGTGACTTGACTACGGCAATTCTTTATGAGGCCAACAAAGCTGTTACGGTTTCGTCAGACATTAAACGCCGAAAGTCCAGAATTTCGACCAAGACCAGCTTTTCGTTTTCTGAATAGTGCAATATTACCTTCCCTTCGTCTTCGGCATAGGCGATAGGGGCTTCGGATAGCTCATTCAAAAGGGCATCTGTATCCTTTGTGTAGTGGGTGTTTTGCATTGCTAAAAATTGAGAACAAGTGGGAATAGCAGCTATGACAGTTGAAAAGAACTTATCATTTTAGTGTTCAAGCTTTCCAAATAGTTTTCGCCTAACTTACCCAACTTCCTCAATACCAGTTCACGGTTAAGGGTAACAATTCGCGTGACTCTAGCTTTGGACCGCACTCTTAAACCTGTTGTATTAAATTCAGGATCCTCAGTATTGATCAAAAATTCTCCATCTTTGAGTCGGTCGGTATTCTGAGAAGTGATAGCACACAACACGACATCTGAACCTGCTTGATCGACCCACAAAATAATCGCAGGACGTAATTTGGTTTGGCTTAAATCGGTAAATGGAAAGTTCACCAATACAATATCCCCTTTTATGACCACGTTACAGGTCCTCCATCTTCCAGAGTGTAAATATCGGGCTCGTTTTCCCAAAAGGTAAAAGAACCCCCTTGTTCGGCCAGGTGTATCATTTCTTGGGTAGAAGGATAGGGCACATCACCCAGGAGTCTGTCGAGCAGCAGGGCTTGCTCATCTGCCGATAGAGATTGGATGACCTGAATCAGTGATTCAACAAGTTGGGTGTTTATCGTTGCCATCGTTCTATTCCATGTCTAGTCTCGGTGGTTGCTGGATTGTTACTGGTAGGGGGCAGTGCGCCACATCAGGTTATCGGAAAGGGGAGGATGATTTTGGGCATAACATATTGCAGTATGGTAATTGTTTCTATTATCACCTCTCACCTTTGAAGTTATAAAAACTGGGTTAAGGCTTGGCTGCCTACGCTGTAAAGCTTCCATAATGGTCGAGTATCTGGAACAGCGGGAGTGGAGTCGGTTGGTGACCATACCCGAGTCGGGGATTTTGATTACCCCGGAGCAGGGGGAGGTGTTTAGCCTGTTGAGGCGATTGCTGTTTGAAATAGCTACAATTTCGACTAGCAATAAGTGAACTGCTTAGTGACTTGTAAGTTTGAGTTATTGAGGCCGTGGATGAACCTTGAGATCTCCCTAAAGCGTGTTAACCAGCTCATGTCTCGCTTTGTGGCTGAGATTAAAGGTGAAGCGTCGATGGGTCGAACAGACTTAAACAAAGCTGCTGAGACCATCCTGATACCTTTGCTTAATGAGATTTATGGCTGGAACCTAGTAAACGTCAATTATGCTGAGGATGACAATAACTATCCTGGCATTGACTTGGCGGATAAGGCAGCCAAGGTATCCATTCAAGTAACTGCCACTACGAGTTCTGAGAAAGTCAAGCATACTTTGAAGCAGTTTGTTAAATATGAGCAGTATCTTGAATATGATCGATTAATTATCTTTTTCTTGAAGGAGAGGCAGAGCTACCAAAACAAGACAGTTCAGACATTTCAGGATATTATTCAAGAGAAGGTCGATTTTGATGACGAGAAAGACATTTGGGATTGGCGTAATTTACTCAAAGAGGTCGCTAATTTTCAAATTGAAAAAGTTAATAAAATTCGAGAAATCTTAGAAGCTAATTTTGGTGACGATAGACAGCTAAGACTTGAGCAAGAAATAAATTGGCGAGAAACATGCCAAATTCTTTTAGAACAGTGGAAAGGACTTACAACGAATGCGTTGACTAAACCTAATGGCGTTCGCTTCCAAGTGGATGATGTATTCGTGCCGTTAGGTGTTGTAGAAAGAAAGCAGAAGCCTAGGCACGCCCATTCAGCTGGCTCGCCAGAGCAAGGTTCAAAACTTTATGACGAGAAAGTTACGCCCATAAGCCAGAATGACTTTTTTGAGAACGTCCTGAGGCAAGGGCAAAGTCAGTATAGTCAGGGACGACGCATCGCTATCATCGGTGAGCCGGGAGCGGGAAAAACCACACATCTCCAAAAGATTGGCGATTGGATTCTGCAAGAGACGGATGGCATCCCCATCTGGATTCCATTGTCAGCGATAGGTACAAAAGGATTGAGAGAATACTTGTCTCAAGACTGGTTGCAGGCGGCGATTCCTGATTTAGAGGTTACGGAGCATCATCGAGATGACTTAGGGCAGTTACTGAAGACTGGGAAAGTCTGGTTACTGCTGGATGGGGCGGATGAAATGACTGTTTCTGATGCGCTTCATCACATTGCAACCCAGATGCGAGGGGTATGGCTGCAAAATGTGCGGATAGTGCTGACCTGTCGCTTAAATGTATGGGAAGCAGGGAAGAACGCCCTGGATAACTTTGATGTCTACCGTAATTTGGATTTTGAATATCCTGACGAGGTTCATCAGTTTATCGACAAATGGTTTAGGGAAAAGCCTGACTTACAGCAAAAGCTAAAGACAGCTCTGGAGCAACCTGGCAAAGAACGAATTCGGGATATGGTCAAAAATCCATTAAGGTTGACGTTGCTTTGCTATAGCTGGCAAATACGACAAGGAGAACTCCCCGAAACAAAAGCAGGATTGTATGAATGGTTTGTGGATGCATTCTATGAATGGAACAAAGGAAAGGTTCCTTATAAGCTGACTTCCGCTAAATGTAAGGAGCTTAATCAAGCTTTAGGAGAACTGGCAAGAGAAGCCATAGACCAAGATTCTTCGAGCTTTCGGCTCAAAGGAAAGTTCGTTACTCACTTTCTAGGGGATGCTGATGATGAAGACTCTCATTTTCATCTAGTACTACAACTTGGATGGCTGAATTGTATTGGTGTCGCAGAAGAAAACCTCTTTGAAAAGGTTTATGCTTTCTTTCATCCCACGTTCCAAGAATATTTTGCAGCACTGGCGATCGGCGATTGGGGTTATTTCTTTCCCTCTATAGATATCGACCAAAATAATGGAGATTTGTTAGAAGAGGATGAATGTTATCGAATCTTCGAGCCTCAGTGGACCGAAGTAATTTTATTGTGGATTGGTAGACCAGTTCTTAGTAAGGATGTGAAACAGGATTTTGTCGCCAACCTAGTTTCTTTTGAGGATATGTGTGTTGGCAGCTATGATGATAGAGCCTTCTTCTTGGCAGCAAATTTAATCACAGAGTTTAACGAATGTGACTTGGCAAATGAAATCGCTGACCAGCTCGTCGCTTATGCATTTGGCAACTCCGAAGATGCTGAATGGGTAAAAGCCCCGGACTTTATTATCGAAACTACAAAAAAAATTATCACAAAAACAAATCAACATTGCCTCCTCCTTGTAATTGATAGAACCTATCAACTAAAGCCAGATAGAGTCCAACTTGAAATCGCAGAATTTTTAATCGATTCTTATGGAAGGAGTACTCTCTCAATAAAGATTTTAGAAAATCTTGCTTTTTTCTCTACAGATACTCATATTCTCCTAAGAGCATCAACTAGATTGTTAAGTATCTCTAGAGACAATATAGCTGCGATAAAGACCTTGGAAAATCTTACTAGTTTTTGCTGTGATGATTCTGCTCGCGTAGAAGCTGCAACAGAGTTATTGAGCAATGATTCACAAAACCAAATTGCCCTTAAGGTATTGCTTAGATACGCCAGTGAGAAGCAAGATATTTTGGCAATTGAAGGTCTTAGCTATGCCTTCGGCAATGCAAAAGTAATAGAGATATTGAGGAAAACTGTTGAGGAGTTAGAGCCGCTCATCAAAGATATATATGATAAAGAAGATGAAGGCAATGAGGAAATTGAAGAGCCCGAATACTCTTCAATTTATGTGACGGCTGAGGATAGTTTACATCAGATAAGCTTACAAAAAGAGAATAGTTCTCAAGACTCAAAATATCATGCTCTATCTCTTTCTGCTCCTGATGAAGACTACATAAACGATAGAATTTTGGAAGATCTAAAAGAGCTAGAGATACATGTATCTAGCATGTCAAACTGCTGTCAAGGAAAAATATTAGAAGACGAGAGTTTGGTTAAGGATATTTTAGATATATATCTGGAGACTTATACCATTAATGAAGAATTTTCAATCAAAGAAAAAAGCCGAACAGAAATCGAGATTTCAGAAACAGAACAATCTATCTTAAGAAAGATAGAAAAAATGTTGGGAGGCAAAGACTCAATTATCGAGAAAGTTCTAGACCTGATTTCTTCCACACAAGATGATGAATTCTTCTATGAAACTCTTAATAAGCTAGAAGAAATTGGCAATAATGATGTAACTGCGCTGAACGGGGTGATAAATCTTGCCGTTAGAGGTACGCGTAGTCATAGACTCAACATGGTGATATATGCTATCGCAAATATTGGAGACATAAACAACTTAACTGCCATAAACTTCTTGCTGTCCGTCATAGTAACTCCGCAGAAGGAAGAAATTAAATGGGTTGCTGAATGTGCCGTAGAAAGTTTGAAAGAGATTTTGCAGGATATAGACTTGATGTTGTCAGTAGTAAGTTTTATTGGAGAACATATTACAGATGTTAATTTAGAAACTAATCCTGAAATATCTTTAAACTGCTATTCTGTCTTATGGCACTGCTCCCAACATCTAAGCTATCCAGATTTTTTTGATGCATGGCATAATTCTTCTTTCACTCATGAAGATATCTTATCGTCTACATATTGATCAAGTTTGGCATCGTTAAAGATATATCTTTTAGTACATTTTTTTATTAAATACAAGGAGTAATGAAATGAGTAGTCCAACCATTATAAAAGTCATTGAAAGAATGAATGACTTGCCAGATAATTTGCAACAACAGG
>CAZPYG010000116.1:0-15811 GCA_964590465.1 uncultured bacterium
CCGGACCATGGTTAATGGTAAACAGAATCGTCCCTACGAGCAGCGCCACTTTCACCGCCTGCCCCATGAATCGCCGATCTGCCAGTGCCGCAACATAACCCCTGATCGAAACCATGAGCCTTACCAACCTTTCCTTTCAACGGGCCTTTCCAACAATAAAGTCCGCCCTGCATGGAAGCAAAGCGGACTCAGCGTTGTCTCTGGATAGACCTCTGGGATCTAGAGCCCTGTTCTAAACCCTAGACCTCAATGGGGTTGCCGCTAATGCTCTGGAATCTGAAGGTACCTACCGGCTCCCGATAGGTACACCGGGTATCCCGCAGCATGCTGATGGCCAGCCTTTCACCCAGCAGGTTGCCGCCGGTTTCAATGCCCACACCGGGACGGTCGGGGCCGACATTGGGGCCAAAGGCGGTGCCATCGGTGCGCCAGTGCATACCAGCCCCATCGCGGAACAGGGTGACGTTGGCAATCAGCTTGTTCAATTCGCCGTGGATGGTGAGGGTTTCGCTGGTGTAGTCGCCCAGCCGCTGGCCCCCTTCAATGGGCACCTTAGGACAGGGGAAGGGACCATCGGCGAAGTAGGCCTTAGCCACCGTTGCCGCCGCCGCCACGAAGGCCGAGTGACCGCCGGGATAGGCCGGGTGGGTGGGAGACCCCTCGGGAAAGCCCATGGGCAGCAGCCAGCTGCCGTCGCAGTCGCCCCGGTTGTGTTGTCGATTTTGCTCCCGGTTATGCTCAAAGATGCGGTCCAGCACTTCGGTTTGCCGCCAGACCTCGGCCCCTTCCCCAAACAGGTGGTTGAACTTTTCATTGTCGAGGGGGCGATCAGAGGCTCCCCCCAGAATGCCCCGACGGAATAGCTCCAGCCGTTGGCCATAGACCTCGGGCCGCAGGCGACGGTGCACACACCACTTCTGGAACCAGGCGTGCTTGAGTCCATAGACTCCGGCCAGGCCGCTCTGAATGGCCACATCGGGTCCCCCCAGGCTGCCAAAGGCTTCTGCGGTGGTCACGCGACCGTTGGCGTAGGGGTTCGCCCCCGTCTGCTCAACCCCCAGCCCCAGGAGAATAATGGAGGTCCAAAGCCCCGCCTGGAAGGGGAAGTCCACATGGACCCACTGGCCTCCGTCCCGCAGGGTAATGATGTGACGCAACCCGTCCAGAATATCGGTACCTGTGGGGTCCAGGTCCCCATTGTTTACCCGGTTCCAGCCTTCCAGGTCGGTCATGTAGTCGAACCCGGGGCGGGGATAATGCTGCCGCTGCACAATCGGCTGGTTGCCGAAGGGTACATCCTGCAGCAGAAACTGGGACACGTGGGGACCTACCCCACAGCCGGCATAGGGACCCCGAAACAGGGTTTGCGGGGTACATACAAAGCCAAACTGCTCTTCGAAATTCAGGGCGTTGAGGTCGTCACAGGCGGCCTGAATTAATCCGCTGTTGGCGTACTGGTCAAAAGGGATATCCCGGCAGAGGGCCATCCAGTAGCGCTCCACCATATCCACTGCCGTGTTGCGACTGCTGAAGGAAGGCGCGGCGGCCATGCGAGCCCCGTTGGAGTCATTACCAATCAACTGGAAGGAGTAGGCGTTCAGGGGGTTAGCCAGCAGCCGATTGCCGCCCCCCAGCTGCACTCGCTCAAAGGCCTCCTGGGTGCCTTCCCGCACCGCCTGTACCAGGGAAGCGAACGAATTCGGATCGACAAACCCTTCGGCGTTGTGGGACAGGGTCTTGGTGAAGGAGGCAAATCCGGGAAAGCCCAGTTGCTCAAACCGCTGTTCATCGCCATTGGTGGCGGGACAGCCCAGATCAAACGCTGTGGCGGCATCATCGCGCTTGCGATCGCGAATTGCCCTGGCGGCGTCACGACGGCCTTCAAAATCCCGTTCGGGCAGGGGCGAAAATTGACTTTCAAACATGAGGTTTTTCCTGATTAAATGACTAGAAGAAGCGTATTCAGCAGGCGTTTTCCCGTTCGATGGCGACGGTGCCTGAAGTAGGGGTGGAAGCGTCGGTACTTCGCATAAAAGCTGACGCTTCAGGAATTTAAAAATGGGCCTGATTTCCATAGGACACAGTGGAACATTGCAGACTGGGAAGCATCCCGGCCTGGAAATAAAAAACCTGCAGGCAGTAGACTTAACCCTGGTGGTGGCCATGTCAGCCCCATGATTGTGAGAACGGGGCCGGTGTCGTTATGGCACCCAATCTAGCCAGGGTTTATGGACAAGCGCATGACCCCCGGGGGTACTTTTGGGGAGTGAAGCAGATTTGGGAAGTGAAGTATTCCCCGCTGATTGCCCTTTTTTAATTGTTGAAATTAGCTAACGGAAATTATGTTTTGAGAGGTTTTCGCCCTAAAATCTCAGAGCAGTTTTGAGTATCCCCTCCCATGCTGGACCGTTTTTGGGAAGTTTTAGGCTACGTTTTTGCGCTCAATGCCGAAGCGTTCCGCATCGCTACTACGGTGCCCCAGGGCTTCAAATTAGCCCTGCTGGTGGTTTTGCTGGCCGGTTTTTCCCAGGAAGTGGGCCAGAGCATCATCCTTTTTCTAAATCAGGTCAAACCGGTCCGATTTATTTTTAGTCTGGTCATCAATGCCGTGCTGTTTGCCTGCGGCTTTTTAGCCCTGGTCGGCAGTACCTGGCTGATTACCCTGCTGCCCTGGTCTGAACAGGTGTCTGTGCCTGCCCTGGTGACGGTGCTGGGATTGGCCTATGCCCCCCTGCTATTTGCTTTTTTAGGGGCTCTGCCCTACCTGGGGCAACCGATTCTGTCGGTGCTTTCCATCTGGCATTTGCTGGCTATGGTGGTGGGGTTTGGGGCCTTGACCAACCTGGGAATCAGCCAGGCCTTCGGCTATGTCGCCTTTGGCTGGATTGTGCTGCAGGTGCTGCAAAACACCCTGGGGCGTCCCGTGGCCAACTTCGGCAAGCGCATTGCCAACGCTACCGCTGGGGTCAACTTGGTGACCGACCGCCGGGCCATTACCCGGGCCATGAAAGAAGACCTGGCCCAAACCCCGACCCGCTGGCAGGAGGAACTCCAGCAAACGATGGATCAGGTGCGGCAGGACGCCTTAGCGGCGGTGGCAGGGATTGCCACGGTACCATCCCCTGGGGGTACATTGACTCCCGGGACGGTATCGCTACCCCTTCCGGATGCGGCCAAAAGCCGGCAGCGGGGTTTTGGTAAAGGCTTCAAAACTTTTCTTGGTCTCCTGGTTCTGGCTGGGGTGACCCTGGTCGTCCTGATTCTGCTGCGGCCCCTGCGGGAATGGTGGTTTGGCTGGTTCAGTACCCTGCCTGGGCTGGTGCGGTTTGGACTGAACCTGCTGTGGATTGGAATTGTGGCCCTGATTGTGGCAGGGCTGCTGGCCCCCCTGGAAACCCTAGGATGGTGGGCCGGATGGTATGACGATACCGTAGACACCACGGTTAATTCGGGGGAACTGGCGGAACCGACGGTTGATCCATCCAGCGTCGAGCGATACCTGGTGTACCTGGATGGGATTGGCAAGTCCACCTTTGAGTATTTGCCGGACATTGAAGAATTTTTAGACACCCTAGGCCCTACCCTGCCGGATGATATAGCCCTGGTCCGGGGTATCATACCCTACTCGGTGCTGAACAGCCCCATGGACCAAGACCGTCCGCTGGCCTTCTTTTGGAAGTTTGCGGACAAGCTGCGGTTCGCAAACCCCGCCAGCATTCTGGGGCTGTTTGTTAACCTGCGCAATGTGCTGATTGTGGGGGTCTCTGCCGATAAGCGCTATGGTCCTCTCTACAACCAGGGCATTGCCCAGGTGGTGTTCAATGGTCTGGTAAAAAATGGTTACCGGCTGGGCAGCGGCACCCCGGTGACGTTCATCGGCTACAGCGGCGGTGGACAGATGTCCTGTGCCTGTGCCCCTTATCTGAAACGGGCCCTCAGTGCCCCGGTGGATGTGATTTCCCTGGGGGGCGTGATCAGCGCCAATTGCAATATTCTTAAGCTTGAGCACCTCTACCATCTGGTCGGGGAAAAAGATGGGGTAGAACGCATCGGGCCAATTATGTTCCCCGGGCGGTGGAAGCTGTTTCCCCTGTCCTACTGGAATCGGGGCAAGCGTCGGGGCAAAATTACCTTCATCCCCATGGGGCCGGTGGGTCACCAGGTGCCGGGGGGAATTCTTGACCCCAAACTGGTGCTGGCCGATGGGCGCAGTTCTCTCACCCAAACCCTCGACACCCTTAATGCCATTCTGCAGGGCAAAATTATGGAGGAAAACCTCGCTGGGGCAGCAGAAAACAACAACTATGCTATTTTCCAGGCCAATCCCCTGGTCAGGGCTGAGACCTATCCCCTGGGCCTGCGCCCCGACCCCAACCACTATGTGCCCCTGGGGGACTGGCTGGGACGATTAATTCTGCCTCCGAAGGACGGACGATTTAAGGGGGTTTATTACGAAATTCACCACGCCCCGGCGGAGCATCTGCGGCTGGTGGGCCAGGTGGTGAAGCTGTGCTGGTCTGATCATCCAACGGTGCAGCAGTACGTGCGGGCAGCAACTCAGGATGTGCACTTCAGCGCTGAGGCGGAGTACAGCAGCCGGTTCAGCGGAGTGATTCATCCGGTGCGTCTGAATCACTGGCTGCAGGTGGATCCCTTAGAATCCCTGGCGGGGTCTCACCCGGAAGACAACCTGGTGGTCATGGTGGAAGACCCCCAGGTCACCCAGGAAGGCGATGACACCGTACTGCGCATTCAGGCCCAGCCGGTGGAGGTGACCGGGCGCTACTACGCCCTGGTGCGCTTTTTAGGCCCTGGGGAGGGGACAGACCGGTACCGGGTGGTGCACTTTAACCGCCAGACCCGGACCTTTGATGGGCTGGAGGAGGATGTCAGCGTCCCCCCTGTCAAGCTGGCGCCGGCCTATGGCAGCTATCCTTCCACCGCCAGGGGCATTGAGCGGTCTCCCTGTAATGAACAGGGCTGGTATATCTATGGGGCCCAGGATGGGACAGGGCAATTTGTGGTGCAGGCCTGGGCCCCCCGCTCCCTCCTCCGGCTGCAGCCGGAGCGGGTGGTGTTTGGCGGCGGCAAAACCGCCTACCGCTACCTTCGTCGGGAATCCTGGGCCGATGTCGTAGCCCAGAAGGGGAAAGTGACTTCGGTGCTCTGCAGCGCCCAAGATAACGGTCGTCCCGAGGCGATTGACGCTGCCATTGGGGAATGGCAGGAGGGCGATCGCACCCTGCTGCTGCACAACTACGGCGGCATTGGCGGCGAAAAGAAAGAACCGGCAGCGGCAACCCCGATCTTTTTTGGACATTTCGCCTTTGGCCGGGCCGACGTGGTGCGCGACCCCCTGACCGACGAGCTGCGGTTCGACATCCGCTACTACCAGGTCTATGCCCACAACATCGATGGGTTGATTGCCGGTACCATCCACTGGTCCCGCTACCAGGGGGACCGCCAGCGGGGGTGGCTGGGTACCCGTCCCACCTGCGACATTCTGGTCAAGCTAGACTGCTTCACCGGCGACTACGACTTTGATGGAGAGCTGCGATCGCCCCTCAGCCGCATGGAAGCTTACCTGCAGTTGATGACCACCCGCTACCGTATCGGTGACGGCACCGGCGGCACCTTTGTGGGGCCTTCTAATAACTGCTCCCAGGATTCGAACCAGGCCCTGTTCGCCAGCATTCAACATACTGCCCAGAGCATCGGCGACAATCAAGCCGAACTGCAGGATTGGGCAGCGCGGCACCCGGAGGAGGGGCAACGGCTGCAACAACTCACCGCCCTGGACACCGACCTGAAGAAGGTCCTGCAGCCCTTTGGCAAACCCCGCCCCGACTGGGAGAAAAATGAATTCAACCTGGGCAGTTCCCTGCAGGATCAGCCCCTGCGCAACCTGCTGATGGGGTTGGGCAGCTGGCGCACGGTGCTGCCTCGCAAGGCCAGCGATGTGGTGGTCAGCCAGTTCTTGAAGTATGGGGCATCGGTCTGGGTACTGCGCACCAGCCAGGTGGGAGGCCATGACCCCGACATTGAGCCCATCGCCCCGATGACGTTTTAGTGGCGGTTAATGGCGGTTCTGCTACGTCCTGGCTAACTTAGCCTGAAGCGCAATTTCAAATACATCTTCAAAGTAGTCTTTCTTGTAGTCCAGGTTCCACAGTTCAGAGGCGCAGTCTTCGTCGGGGTTAGCCGCTTTAACGTCGATGGAGAGGATGTGGTGTTTGTCGTCGTATTTACAGTAAATCTCCGCAACGGCACCAATACCCCGGCGATCCAGGGCCACTGCCACCCGCAACAGGGCACTGAGTTGGGTGACCATTTGCCGGTGGTAGCGGGTGGGCAGGTTGCGGTAATTGTCGTGCTTTTTTTTAGGCGCGCTTTTGCGGTGGTAGCGGGCAATGTTGGCAATGACTTCCAGCTCGGTTTCGGTGTAGCCCAACAGCTCTCCGTGGCGAATCAGGTAGTAAGAGTGCTTATGGTGGGAGGAGTGGCTGATGAAATGGCCGCAGTTGTGCAGGATGGCCGCTGACCAGAGCAATTCCTTTTCCAGGGTGCCCCAGTTGTGGAGGGTGCCGTGGGTTTGTTCGAACAGGCCCATGGCAAAATTGGCCACCCGTTCCGCCCGGTCGATGTGAACCTTATACTTTTTAGCGGTCTTGAGCACGTTCCGCTGCCGCACTGATTTCTGGAACTGCATGCGGTCTTCAATCAGACCATGAATCAGCATCCAGTCCACTACCACCCCTTCCCGCAGGGCCCGTTCGCAAATGGTGATGCTGTCGGCCCCCAGCATGCTCATGGCTTCTCGCAGAATCACAGCCCCCGCCACAATAATTTCGGCCCGACGAGATGACATCTCAGGCATGGCCAGGCGTTCTGTATCGGTGGACTTGCGCAGGACATCCAACAACCTGGTCAGTTCCTTAAACGACATCTGGAAGCCGTTCAGGGGATCGGGCACCAGGCCCAGTTCTTGATGGGCAACAATGGCGGCGAGGCACTCAATGGTACCCGAGGTCCCCACTAAGCGCATGGTTTCCTCTGGATTCAGCTTTTGTTTCAGTTGGTCGATGGTGGGCTCCAGCATCCCCCGTACGTAGGCCTGCAGAGCCCCAAATTCAATATCAGAAATGGGGTTAGAAGAAACAAACTGGGAGGTGAGCCGCACCGCACCCACTTTGGTACTGCTGAGGTGGCGGTGGGGTTCCCCGGTGCCCAAAATCAATTCCGTAGACCCACCCCCAATGTCAATAATGGCGTGGGGTTTGCCGTGGAACTCCATGCCCGACAGGACCCCCAGATAAATGCGTCGGGCTTCCTCCGTGCCAGAAATGAGGTTAATGGCCAGACCCACCTCTTGATGAACCCGTTCGATAAATTCCTGACCGTTGTTGGCTTCCCGCACCGCACTGGTGGCCACGGCAATGACATCTTCTGCCCGATAGCTGGCGGCGATGGCACAGCAGCGCTTGAGGGCATCAATGGCCCGCTGCATGGCATCCTTAGTTAGGTTTCGGGTGTCTTCGTGAAAATTGCCCAGGCGAACGGTCTCTTTTTCCCGATCCACAATGGTGAAAGCCGGTAAATCAGGCTGGATTTTGACCACAACCATGTGGATGGAGTTTGTCCCCACGTCTATGGCGGCGAGAATGCGATCGCGGTCGATCACCTCTGGGGTAAAGCCTGAAGAGTAAGTCATAGTCTGATTGGATGCGCGTGCAGAAGCTGTGAAAGTCATAACCGCCAAAAGCTCGCTGCTTCAGATTCTACCTGTCGACCTGCCGACCATCAGGACGGGGAGGAAACTTTAATTTTCCTTAAAAGGGGAAGGTCCAAGGGGTAGGAGGCAAGGTCCAAGGGGCAGGGTGGACCCTACACCGTGAACCCTGTACCCTATCCCCCCCTCACCTCTAACGCCCAATTCAAAATCTCTTTCCCCACCGTCTCATAATCTTGCCAGGCTTCTTCTGCTTTGGAATCTTTAACGTCGTAGACGGCTTTTCCCTGCTGGGCAGCTTTTTGGAAGGCGGCATAGCGGCGAATGCCCCGTTGAAAAATAGGAAGATCGGTCTCTTCCAGCAGGGCTCTCACTTCTTCCCCGGCTTTACTGGGCCTGGGAGGAATGACCGTCAACAGGATCCGGTAAGCGGGGTCATCCATAGTGCGCAGGCAGTTTATGGTGAGCACCAGGGCATCCAGGGCAAGGATATCGGGGGTAGTGGGAATCACCAGCAGATCACAGGCATTGGCCAGGAGGGTGAGATCTTCGGGGGTGGGGCGGGCCTGGGTGTCGATCACCACGTGGCCGTAGGGGCGCAACGCTTCCCCGGCCTGCCATTCATCCACGACGTTAAAGGGCAGTTCTCCTCGGCTGGCCCAGGCTTGGGCAGAACGGTTAGGATCGGCATCAATCAACAGGGTTTGGGCGTATCCCTGAAAAAATGCAGCCAGATGGATAGCGGTGGTGGTTTTACCCACACCTCCTTTGAAGCTGGCTACGGTGACGATCATGGTGTTAATAGAGGGGTAGAAACAGGGTTAACGATATATCAGGTTTGGCTTGAAAGTCCTATTAGCGTTTAGAATTCAAACACCCGTAAGCCATCAATGCCTATGGTTGACCGCACATTCATTCTAGAGTTACCCCATAGCCAGGCGACCCATCAGCTGGGGCGGCGACTTGGCTGTGTTTGCCCGGCAGGCACAGTGTTGCTCCTATCGGGAGAATTGGGTACCGGCAAAACCTCTTTGGTGCAGGGCATCGGGGCTGGACTCGGGATTCAAGATCCCATTAGCAGTCCAACTTTTACGTTAATCAACGAGTATGAAGAAGGCCGTATTCCCCTCTACCACATTGATTTGTATCGCCTCGATGCCGCGGAAGTGGCACAGCTCAATTTAGAGATGTACTGGGATGATTGGGAGACCACTCCTGGTATTGTGGCGATTGAGTGGTCAGAACGGCTGCTAGAGCCTCCTGTAGGTGCGATTTTGATTCGTCTCACCTACGGAAAAACGGGAGGACGGCAGGCAACCTTCTCGGCCCATACGGATTCGCAGATCACGCTTTTGGAGACGGCAACGAGCCATGCGCTACTGGTTGATGAAGTCTGAACCCGATGTCTACAGCATTGATGATTTACAGCGGGACCAAACAGAAATTTGGGACGGGGTTCGTAACTATCAAGCTCGCAATTTCTTAAAGGAAATGGAGCTGAATGATCTGGCATTTTTCTACCATTCCAACACCAAACCGCCCGGTATTGTGGGCCTCATGAAAATTGTAGAAACGAACGTTGTTGATCCAAGCCAGTTTGATCAATCCAGCAAGTATTTTGATTCTAAATCTACCCCCGATAACCCCCGCTGGCACACCGTCACCGTAGGATATTTGGAGACTTTCAAAACGGGAATTACCCTGGACCAGCTAAAGCAATCTTTTGAACCGGATGAACTGTGGGTTGTGCGGCGGGGCAATCGACTATCGGTCATGCCCATAGAGGATGCCGTGGCAACCAGGCTGTTGGAGACGGCCCGCAATCCCTAGTCCCAATTGAATGGATGGCCACTTCCAGGGAAATGACGAAGACCCTGGCAAAAGGAAGGGTTGTATGTCCATTCGAGGCTACGCCACAGTAATGCCATTGGCTTTGCTTAAGCCTTAATCTATAAATCCCAAATCAATCGGTATTCGGTCAAAATTTAAGTCAAATGTCGCAATTCAACTTAAATTATTCTCCCCTTAACTGCTTCCAGGAAGCAGTTAAGTTACTTTGGAAAACAGGAGAATGTTTATGGATTATGCGTGTGCCAGATGGAAAGTCGTCACAATGCTTCCGGAGGGACTCCGGAGACGGTTGAAGAAACAAACAGTTCTTCACAGGAGTTTTCTTCCATGCTGGCCTCTGCTTCTCCCACCGACCGTACTGCAATGCTGGAAGATCTAGTTCGTCAGGCTTTATCGACAGGCGAACTCGGGATACAAACCTCTAAGGTGTTACAAAGCCTGGGTCAGCGGCAGGACCTGACCGCTCCAGAAATCCGAATTTTAGAAATTATTCAGGATGCCCTGAGCCAGGGTGACGTGCGGCAAACAGAAGCGTAGGCAATCTGCCAAAAGCTGGCCTGTTTATCCAGAAAAATGAGCCAGAAAAATGAGATAGTAACCTCAAGGGCCGATAAGGTCAGGGGGATTCCCAGGACCAATGCCAGCAGCCTTAACCTTTGACTCATTCCCAGGACCCTATGCACCTCCCTGAAGAACCGGAATCTCCCTTAGGCATCAATATTGTGCCGATGATTGATGTGGTCTTTGCCGTGCTGGTGTTTTTTATTCTTTCCAGTCTGTACCTGGCTCGGTCTGAGGGGTTACCGGTCACCCTGCCGGGATCCCAAACGGCGGAGGGGCAACCCCAGGCGCAGGTTGTGCTGACCATTGATGACCAGGGGGCGTTGTTTCTTGGCGACCGCCCCATTGAAGACAGCCAACTGCTGGATGCGGTGCAATCTTTGCAAGCCAGTGATGCAGCAAGTCTGGTGGTGATTCGGGCCGATGAGGCGGTGAGTCATGGGCGGGTGGTCCTGATTATGGACCGACTCAGGACGTTGGAAGGGGTGCAGTTGGCCATTGCGACCCAACCGGTTACGGATCCCAATCCGTAGTTAGTCAGGGTAATTTTCAGATCTATTCAAGCTGACAGAACCCAGACCACCATGACGGCTTTAGGATAGTCGGGTAAGATAAATTTCTACGGTGTGGGGCCCAGTTTTGCTGCTTGGCCTGGTTTTGAACTTATGCTTCAGTTTTTACAATTGGTTCAGCTGATCGCCATTAGGCTGATTCAACTGATTCAACCTATCCTTGTACCTCTGTGCTTCGTTGCGGCATGGGGACTGTTGGTACTGACAGTGTGGAATTTAATTGCGGCTACCCGCGATGGGGTAAAACGAGCCCAGGTGATGCACCAAATTCCCTGCAGTGAATGCCGATACTTCACCAACAGCCATCTGCTGAAATGCCCCCTGCATCCCAAAATCGCCCTTTCTGAGGAGGCGATTAACTGCAGGGACTACGAATCCAGTAATTTGATGAGCCAGTGACGCTGACTACCCGGAGGGGTGCTCGGACGTTCAGCATTTCTGCCTTCTGGAAGACGCAAATAAACCGGGCTTGAACCCGATGAGCGATGAAGGTAGCCCTGTTAACCTGTTTTGATGAAACCTGATGTTCTCAGGAGAATTCATCCCATGCTGAAACAGGCTTTTGCCGTTGTCTTATCCGCTGCGGGGGTCACAGCCCTGTTAGGTGCCGCTGGTAGGGCCCAACAATGTACCCCTTTGCAGGTGGTCGGGACCAATCAGACTTCAATTACAAAAACCGTTTCTCCCGCTGCCCCGACTGTGTTACCGGGTATTCGAACCAATTGGAACACTGACTTTGTTGTGCCTGGTGACGTTGAATATGACGAGTTCAGGGCAGAGGTCACCACAGAAGCAGAGGTCGCCGACCTGAATGTGGATATGCACCTTAAGTATCCCGACCAGACCACGGATCTGGTTTCTAATCCTGGGGAGGTATTGATTGCTCCGGGAGAACCGCTGATGTTGAGCGCTACTGCCCGGGAAGAATTGAGCCCTTACCAGGTTAATTTGAGGGTAGGAGATACTGACACCGAAGGTACCACCTATACCGCCACCGTTTACGGCTGTCGCTAAATATTCAGCCCCCATGGCAGCAGCCATTGTGGTTAAGACACTACAGAGGGATTCTGATCCGTCATTCCCGGGAATAGGGGAACCTGTTGGCGAGCAACGGCTCACTATAGACTTTCCCCGCTGCGGGAATGACGTACGGGATGAGCGTTATCGCTGTGGCCCGGGGAAGTTAGCCATAGCGATAAAAACGTCAGCCGATGATTTCAGTCGGCTGACGGATGTTCAACAGAACAGATATGGCTGTCTATAGAGTTCCCAGGGGTCGGCCATAATCTCGGTAAAGGAAAGGTATCTCAAATTTCTTCGGTTTTTCTTTGGATTTCTGCCCCTAACCCTGGAATACCGTGGGCCAAAGCATCTCGAATGAAGGCCTTGATCAGGGCATCTCGCTGGTTGAGCCGAAACTGCTGGGCCACCACTTCTCCCATGCCGCCGTCGCCCCAGTCCTGATTGTGGCGAAAATACTCCACGAAGCTTTTACCGGCGATGCGCGTCAGGTAAGCCCCGCTAACTCCCTGCAAAGCTCTGCCCGCCAGCACCGTGGCGACGTTGGTTTGCAACCCAATGGCCAGCAGGCTGATCACCCCCTTGACAATACCCAGCCCTGTCAGGGTTTTAGCCAGGGATAGGGCCAGGGCTTTCCCTTCTTCCAGGCTGACGTCACAACCATACACTCGGCTCAGTTCTACGACCATTTGGGCATTTACCGCCGCCGTCGCCAGCAGATCGATGCCTGGCAGCGGGGTAATGGCAATGACACCCGCACCAATCCACTGGTAGCGGTCGATGATGGCATCGGCCTGGGCCTGCCGCTGCTCTGCCAGCAACTGGCGAGCGGTTTCTCCCAACCGTTGGGATTGCAGCAAAATGTTGTCGGCAATTAAGGTATCCCCTTCTTCTCGTAGAATGTCGGCCATACGAGCTAGCAGAGGGGTCAGGTTAGGCTTCATTTGCAGCCACCCTCCTCCCTCCTGGGGGATAGGTTTGGGATTGGCAGCAATGGCAATAACATCATCCTCCACCAGGGGAGGAACCACCCGGGACCTGATTTTTCGCAGCAGGGACTCCAGATCCTCTGTGGGGTAGCGATCTGCTTTGTTCAAAACGACGATGGCACGCTTCCCCATGGTGAGAAGAGACTGCAGTACGGTGTATTCTGCCTGGCGCAAGTCATCATCGATAATAAAAAGAATCAGGTCTGCCGCCGCCGCAATTTCTCTCGCCGCCTGCTCCCTCAAGGTGCCACTGACTCCTGCTTCCGCCAGTCCTGGGGTATCGAGCAAGGTGAGCGTTTGGGGCACATTCGGCAGTTGCCATTGGTAGGTTTGCTCGGTTTTGGTAGTACCCATGGCAGCCCCGACTTCCCCAACGGCTTCCTCTAACAAACCATTGATGATCGAAGTTTTCCCCGCGGAGCCAATGCCGAAGACGACTATGGCAATGTTTTGCCGGTGAATGGCCTGCCTTAAGTTTTCAGATTTTTCCTGCAGAGCAGCTCGAGCCACCTGGTTTTGAATTTGCTGGACCTGTTGTTCCAGGGCGGCTAAATTAGCATCCGCCGCCGCCCCAGGATGGCGGGGCGCAACGGCACGCGGTCGCCGCCGCCGGGGGCGCAGAAACATCCACAGGTAATAGAGCCCCAACCCCAGGGCCATTAATACCAGGAGACTAATGATCCCCAGGACAATATTGGCCAACAACGGCGAGGCGAATGAAAGGGTGTTGTAAAGACGCAGTAGGGCATCGGTTACCACCAGCACCGCCCCTAGCGCCACTATCAGCGCAATCACAAAGGCACCAATTTGCCACCCACGCATTGCTCCAGGCCCCTCTTCGCGTTAGCCTCACCATAGCAGGGAAATGAAATCAACAAAGCAGAGGTACCCGACCGGCACCTCTGCCCCAAGTTCAGCTTGGTCAGTGTGGGATTCTCAACCCCGGGGAGCTGGGCAATCTAGAGGGGGTTACTCTGGTAGTTGCCCGAGCGGCTTTGCCCACTGCCGTTGTTGTTGCGAGGGCGGGCTTTGTTGACCCTGAGTTCTCGGCCTAACCATTCGGCTCCGTCCAGTTCTGATATCGCCTTGTCTTCCTTAGTTTCGTCGGCCATATCGACGAAGGCGAAACCTCGCTTACGGCCTGTCTCCCGATCAATGGGCAAACTAATGCGAGTTACTTCACCATACTCGGCAAAGACGTCCCTGATATCTTCTTCAGAAGCTTGGAAGGACAAATTTCCGATGTAAATAGTCACGAGTCTCTCCGAACCAAAATGCTGACGGGTCAAATGCCAGGTAAGATACCTGAGACCCATGGAATGGACCTAAAGGGGCATCTTTTCCCAAACATTCGGTGCTATGATAGCCCATCCTCTGAGTGCTGGCAGTAGTCCACCTCACACCTGGAGGGGTTTTATATAGATTTAAGATTTTGCCTTTCTAAGGCTGTAGTTTCCCGACCAAAAGGTTTTTTCCTTATAAATATAAAAAATATAAATAGTGCTGTTTAGCAGACGCTTCGCGCTGGCGCAGCCTACCCCCAGGACAAAGGTAGACTCGACAACCCCGCTATAAACTCAAAAATTAAGCCTTGATCCTGGACTAGTTGCCCGTAATTGAGAGGTTACTTAACAGGACCGATGGCGTGAAGCAGGCTCCGCTCCAGTCGGCGTCATTGCCTAATTCCATGGTTTCCTCCAGGGCGGCGTAAACATTGCCTGCGACCATCGTATCTTTGACTCGGCCTACGAGTTCTCCTCGATGAATGCAGAATCCCAGGTCAACGTTGACCGAAAAATCCCCAGAAATGCCGGCACCGCCTCCCAGGATTTGATCGATTACCACGCCGTTTTCTATAGAAGCAATCAGGTCTTTAAGGGAGCGCTGCCCAGGGCAAATTAACGTGTTGTACAGACTCGGGGTGGGATAGCTGCCCAGACTCGGTCGGAACCCGTTGCCGGTAGATCTGCCACCCAATTTGCGACCGATGGTGCGATCGCAGTAAAACAACTTCAACACCCCATCCTCGATAAACTTCAGCGATTGGGTATCGGTTCCCTCATCGTCAAAGGGGCAACTAAATGGCCCAGCCTCGGGATCTTGAAACAGAGTAATAGCGGAGGAGCAAACCTTTTTCCCCAGGGCATCGCTCCAGGGCGAAGAACGTTCAATCACACGCTTGCCGCTGAGGGCGGATTGCAAAGTCCCCCACAGCATATCGGCCGCTTTGGCGGTAAAAATCACCGGTAACCGACCAGACGGACTCTCCGCCTGCTGCTCGGCCCAGGCTAACCGTTCCATAACCTGTTGAACCAAACCATCACGATTCAACCCGTCGCGGCAGGTTTGGCCATCCCCAATGCTGAGAAAATCATCGCCTCGAATCCACTCTGCATTTAAATAACAGCTCAGGGTAGTGTCAACATAGCCGCGGTCGAGCCCCCACGAGGTGAGCAGACGAGTCGTTTCAATATCACACTCAAGCTCTACATCGCATAACACGTCGGGATAAGCCGACCGAATTTGGTCGATCATCTCCTGTCCCATTTCCACTAAGTCTTCTACGGGAACTGCCTGACCCATGTCAGGGTAGTGATACTTCCGCCCAGGGGGTGTTTCTATGGTTTCGGGATCATTCAAAGCGCTAATGGCTATCGCTTTATCCACGACTGATTCTGGATCAACATGGCCATAGGCCACCGCCAAACCGGGACGACCGTTGAACCACAGCCTTAGAGCAGTTCCCAGGGATGAAGAACTCTCTAATTGTTTAAGCCGATTGGCTTCAAAGAAAACAGGCCGAGACCGGGACCTGGATTGCAAGACTTCCGCCGCATCGGCTCCCCGTTTGAGGGCTCGTTCTAAGAGATGTTCGGCCAGGGCGTTATCGGACAATCCAGTTTCCATAGGGGCAGGATAACCATTATCAAAGTATGAGTCTTCTCATCTTCCGGGATCTTGATCTTCCTGGAAAGGGGGTGCGATAGGCTAAAATAGCCTTGCACCGGGAGAGGTGGCAGAGTGGTTGAATGCGGCAGACTCGAAATCTGTTTTGGGGTCACACCCAACGAGGGTTCGAATCCCTCCCT
>CAZPYG010000117.1:0-15783 GCA_964590465.1 uncultured bacterium
GGGGATAGGGTATTCAGCGGGCCGACTCAAAGAGGGATACCAGCTTGCCCGCTTCCGTCTTGACGGTATGGTTCTGGTGAACCCGAACCATGCCTGCTTTGCCCATTATCTCAAGCTGTTCCGGGGAAGTATTCAGCGCTGACTTCATGGCAATAACCAGATTTTTAACAGACCCAGCCACTACCAGCCAGCCGTTTACTTCGTTTTCTACCAGTTCTGGAATGCCAGCCACATAGGTACTGATGACAGGACGCCCCAGGGCAAGGGCTTCCATAATTACCACCGGTAGCCCCTCGGCAAAACTGGGCAGGACCATGGCTCGGGCATTGAGTAAATGGTCCCTGACTTGATCGCTGGTTGCCCAGCCCGTGATGGTGACATAGTCAGCCAAACCGTAGCGCTGGATCAGGGCTTCAATCGCCGGGCGCATCTCTCCGTCACCAACCAGGGTGAGGTGGGGCTCATAGCCATCTTCCACCAGGTGCTTCATGGCTTCAATCAGCAGACTCTGCCCCTTTTGTTCGCACAGACGACCGACACACACAAAGTTTTGAGCATCGGCAATAGCGACAGGGTCAGTTTTGGTAAATTGGCTATCCAGGCCACAATGAACCACCTGAATTTTTCCCCATTCAGCATATTCACACCATCGATAGAGCTGGCTGCGCCCAAAGGAGGAGATCGCAACCACGAAGGCAGCATGGTGAATTTTTTCGGTTAAGGCTAGCTCGTAGGGGTGGTCAAACTCTTCTGGACCATGGACGGTGAAGCTGTAGGTCGGTCCTCCCAGAAGATGACATAGCATCGCTACAGTCGTAGAGTTTGTCCCAAAATGGGCATGAATGTGCTCTACACCCGCTTTCTGGCACAACTGCAGTAGACGACAAGCTTCCACCACATAGGCGAGATGAGGAATTAGCCCCCGCTCCCCATGACGTCGACTGAATTCCAGGGTCACCTTCATGGCTTTTAACCAGCGGGGCAGGCGGGTAACGGCCACCATGGCGCAACTCAGCAGCAGGGGTAAGGTCCCTTCTTCCAGGAGGGTATGGGTTTTTTTGAGTTCTTCTAAATCTTCTGGATCAACCAGTTCCGAAGCCCGGGAGCGGACCGAATAGCGCTTTACCGTAAGGCCATGGGCTTCAACGCCGGAAATTTCACGGCGGATAAAACTATGGCTCACTTTGGGATATTGGTTAACCAGATAGGCAATAATCATAGGATTAAATAAATTCTAAAAAGAGAGGCCACACACCAATTGTGACCCCTTACTTTACAGAGGGTATCCCAAGGGGAGGATAATCTTCCTGGGAAGCTTACAGCATAAAAATAATCGCATCCGGCAACGTGAAGAAGCGGTGAATTCCTCTTACCTGCATCCCATGCCTCAAACCGTTGGGGTGGAGAAAACCTTTGGAGACGATGAAGTTGACTACTGGTACAGTGGCATCTGCCTTCGCACCGGCCGTTCCCATCGTCTACCCCGTACTCCCCTGGCAAAAGCGGTGGCAACAGTTTTGATGGAGTCATTCAAAGCCTCCCCCGCATTGAAACAGGAGGGAAAAATGTATGGGGTGCTTCTGGTCCGCACAGCCCGAGGGGAAATGGGTTTCCTGAAGGCCTTTTCCGGGTTATGGCAGGGGCAGGCCACAGTTCCGGGTTGGGTACCGCCAGTTCCGGGGCGAGAACAAGTGGCACTGCAGGAAGCCCGCACCCTGGAACAACTAGACCAAATCAAAACGCGTTTGCAGGAACTCCAGCAAATTCCAGAACGCCAAATTTATGCTCAAGTGGTAGAAGATTTTGACCGTCGGCGTCAATCCCTCAACCACCGTCTCCGCCACCGCAAGCAGCAGCGAGATCAGCAGCGGCACATTTTCCACCAGACCTACCAGGGAGAGGCCCTACAAGAGGCTCTAAGGGCTCTGGATCAACAAAGCCGGGCCGATAAAGCAGAACTCCGGGCCCTGAAGCAGGATAAAACCCAGCAGCTAACCCCCCTGGCTACGCCAATTCAGCTTGCCGATGACGAGATGTCGCGGTTGAAAGAACAACGGCGACAGTTGTCGCGGGAACTGCAAGCCGCGATGCATAAAGCCTACAGCCTGACCAATTTTGCGGGGCAAACTCTAGCGATACAAACCCTGGCCAGGAACGGGGCCTTACCAACCGGGACGGGGGACTGCTGTGCCCCAAAACTTCTGCATTTTGCAGCCAAGCAGAATCTGCTCCCCCTGGCCATGGCCGAGTTCTGGTGGGGGCCTGATACTTCCGACAAACGGGCCGGGCAATTTTACGGGGCCTGTGCTGAACGGTGCCAACCGATGATGGGATTTTTGTTGGCGGGGCTTTCGGCCCAGGGCCAAGGGAAGATCTCCCATGACGATTTGGCATTACCCCTCCTATACGAGGATGACTGGCTGGTGGCCGTGGATAAACCCGCAGGCCTCCTATCCGTGCCGGGACGATATGGCGACCGCCAAGACAGTGTACTCAACCGACTGCGGCATCAGCTTCCTCAAGCTTCTGAGGTAGTGGCGGTCCATCGTCTCGATCAGGACACTTCCGGGGTATTGTTGCTAGCCCGGCACAAAGAAGCAGAACGCTACCTCCGTCAACAATTCCAGGAACATCAAACCCAAAAACGTTACGAAGCGACTCTGCAGGGGCAGTTAGATTCTCGGCAAGGAACCATAACCCTACCCCTTTGGGGCAATCCCCAGGAGCGTCCCAGGCAATCGGTCCATGGGCGAAGGGGTAAGCCATGCGAAACTTTTTATCAGGTCATTGATCAGGAGGCAGGGACCACCCGGGTAGCCTTCTACCCAATTACAGGACGAACCCACCAGCTCAGGGTCCATGCGGCCCATCCCTTAGGCTTAAATGCCCCCATTCTGGGGGATCGCCTGTATGGCGACGGTAATGGAGACCAGAGACTGCATCTCCATGCCCAGGAGCTTAGTTTTTGGCATCCTGGGCTCCAGAGGGAAATGACCCTTAAGGCCACGACTCCTTTTTAGCTAGATTTGCAACCAGAGGTATTCCGCCAGCCACAACAGGGCTAAGTGCCCAGGATAAAAGCCGTAAAACCATCGGGCCTTTGGTCCCCGTTGCCCGTTAGCGAGGTAGAAACAAATAGGGGCTACGATTACGGGCAACTGGTAGGGACCGGCACTCCAGGTCCAGAGTAAATGGAACCCAACCCAGGTAAGCCACCACCGGAGCGTAGGCCTGAATTCGCGGGTCATGATCACCAGAGCAATACCATAAATGCCATAGCTAATATCCGTCAGCCAGGCTATGCCTGCTCCCAGGAACCAGATCCCTGCGGTGAATTTTGGGTAATTTCGAGTTAGCCGTAAACACCATAAACTCAGCAGAAGCTGAAACAAAATATTCGGTCGATCTGCGTCTAAGGCGAGTTGATAAAAGGGCTGAGAAATGACTCCTAGGGCCGCCAGTCGGAGTCCATACCGCCAGGTATTTTGGCTGTGAGCTTCTCCCTGGACCAGCAACCACACAAACAGGGGAAAGCTTAGACGCCCCACCACGCGAAACCAGACCTGATCTGGGTAGAAAACCACCCCAATATGGTCAATCACCATGGTTGCTGCCGCTAAAAGTTTAAGATGGTAGTTGGTGAACCCATCAAACCGCAGCGGTAGACGTGAGATCATAAAAAATTGGACTCATACAGCGCAAGGGTGGTTCATTCAATCCCTTAAAACAAAGAGGGATACTTTAACTGACCCATTTCTTATTGGCAGGGTAAAAACCACGGAAATTTCCAAAAACAGTTGGGTCCTCTTTTACTGTCGATAACTATCTTTTCCTGATGTTCTCTACCAGGGGATAGGGTGACAATTGATCGTGATTTCCCAAATCTGACAGATAGTTACGGCTTTCATTTTAAGGTAAATCTAAAGCATTCTAACGAACTACAAAAAGTTATTTGTGTCGTTTACTCCTGCCATGAAAAACTGCGTCTTGCTTAGGGAAATGGGTCGTAACGCTAACTCGCTAACTCGATTGGCCTTGCTGATTGTAGCCTGCCTGCTAATGTCCTCAAGCTGGAGTCGGGGCGTAGCCAAGGAGGAAATTTCTGAGATGGCGGATTCTGGAACGAGTTCCATTGTGATGAACCGATTGGTTGCCCAGGCTCAGCAACCCTCAGCCAGTCTGCCCAATTCTGTGCAGAATGCCGTTATCAGTGAAGCTGCCAATCACACCGGCATGCCTGCAAGCCAGTTTCAAGTTATAGAAGCCGAGCAGCGTGATTGGCCCAATGGGTGTCTGGGTATCTACCAGCCTGGCATCGCCTGCACCCAGGTGATTGTACCGGGATGGCGGGTGGTTGTGCAGGCCCAACAACAGGAATGGAGTTTTCATACCGATAGTACCGGTAACCTGGTCAAACTGGCCAATGCCAATTCCCCTGGAGGAAACCAGTCTTACACCGATATTGAGGGCCATTGGGCTCAGTCTTGCATTCAGCGGCTGAGCCAGCAGGGTACCATTAGCGGCTATCCTGACAATACCTTCCGGCCCGATAGCCCCGTTAGCCGAGCAGAATATGCCGCTCTACTGAATCAGGCTTTCCCTGATGTACAGACGGAACGAGCCGGGACAAGTTTTGTCGATGTACCCGACGACTATTGGGACCAGGAGGCGATTCAAACCGCTTATCGCAAAGGGTTTCTCTCCGGCTACCCCGATCAGGAATTCCACCCTGACGACCGGGTCAGTCGGGTGGAGATGTTTGTAGCCCTGGCTAGCGGGCTTGATTACAGCAGCCCCAAGCATGGGTCAGGCATTCTTGCTGAAACCTATGGAGATGCGGCCGAAATACCGGCCTATGCGATTGAGGAAATCGCTGCTTTAACCCAGCAGGGGGCCATTGTTCAGGAATCTTCTGGCAGTAACAGCCTGAATCCATCGGCGGTGGCCACCCGCGCCCAGGTGGCTGCCACCCTGTGTGAGCTCAAGTTCGAAGATTCGGGCGTGCCTGAAGGCTACGTCGTATCTCCTGTGGAAGATCCCGGGGAAGCTATAGTTTTAGGCCAAACCTGCAGTAACGACGCTGCCGGCTATACCGTCAACTACCCCACCGGTTGGATCACCAATGATGGGGAGGTTTTGAACTACTGCCAGGTGTTCGATCCCGATTCCATTACCCTGCCGGAACGGTCATCCAGTTTTGATGAAGCCATTCATCTGCGCATTGACAGCATCCCCTTTGAGCGAGCAACCGGAACCGACGACATCAGTGAAACGATTCTCTCCCGACGCACTACCACCGTTGAGGGTTATGAGGCCGTCATTGAGGAAAGCGAAAGTACCGGACGAGGGCTGCTCCAGGAAGGGGTGCGCAGCTACTCCTACAGTATTAACCTGGATAACGGCGAGATTATGGTTGCCAGTACCTATGACATCGCCACCCAGGACTATACCCGCAACAAGCAGGTGCTGGACCAAATGATCGGTAGCCTCCGGTTCAATCGGTAGTCTTTCAGGTCGCCGTAACTTCAGACTGGGCCGTTTTTCCCTCTCGGATGGACCGCTCCAGCAAAAGGTTTAAAACGGTACGTACTCCGATGATGGCGCTGAGCCGGGCAAAATCATCCCACTGACTCGAAACCATGGTCTTAAGAATGCTGGCCCCAATCAGAAAGCTCAACCCCAGGGAGAAGGAATAACTCATGGCCAGCCGACTGCGCTGAAAGCCATCCCCCGCCTCCCTCCGAAAGGCCACATCACTCATGTAAATCCATAGGGCACGCATTACCCCTAACAAAATAATCAGCAACGCCAGGAACTGGCAAACGCTGATCATAAGGCTATTCAGAATTAGGACGATGGTAGCGACAGCTTGGCTGATGAGTTCGAGGGACATAATGAGGATAGGTTCGGGTCATTCCTGCCGATTGTAAGGCTACCGCTGCCCTTTATGGCTTTCCCTTTAAGGCGTCAGGGGATGCCATCGAGACATGTCCTGGGGATCAAACTGTCCCGGTGTGGCCTTTTCCCCAAACCCCCCTGCCAAATGGGGAATAGGGACCGAACATTACCACAGGCAGATTTTGGTTACGGCGATACTGCCGCCGAAGCAGACTTCAACATCGGATCCGGAGTCGCGAGGGCGTTGGCTGTATTCGCCGATGTAATGAAATTGGTCTTTATCAACCTTGAATTCCGTCGGTAAGGGTTGGGTACAACTCGAGCAGAAAATCATGTCAGGGTCGGGATCTTCAGCCCCGAGGTGGGGCAGGTTCACATTCCAAAAACAGCCTGGAGCCAACTTTTCAGCCATCAAACTATCCACCACGCTGGCGGCCAGACGGGTGGACCGCGGCCAGTCAATGTCTCGCCCCCTTTGCATAAATTGGGAAAGGGCGATGCCGGGCACACGCATCAACGCCGCTTCCCGGACCGCCGCCACGGTGCCCGATACATAGATATCCGCCCCCATATTGCCGCCGGCATTGATGCCGGAAAGGACCCAGGTTACTTCGGGGCAGAGGTGACTGACGGCCACCCGGGTGCAGTCGGCGGGTGTGCCGCCAATGGCAAAGGCTTGATCGCCCTGTTTCTGGATAGAAATGGGGCCACCTCGATTAATTTGGTGGCTGCAGCCGGATAGATGCTGGTCAGGGGCGACGATACAGGAGGGTCGGTTGCCGATGGCATCCCGCAGGGCGCGAATGCCGGGGGCGTCTATGCCGTCGTCGTTGGTGAGTACTAGGGTCATGGGGGCAGAGGTTTATTCCTTTCCCAAATTAAACCAAAGTCGGTTCCAGTGCCTCGGGAATTGATCGGCCAACGGCGGCGGCGATGGGGCGCAAAGATTGCCCTAAGGCAACCATATCTTCGAGGGAGAGAGCCTGGCGGGCATCGGATATGGACTGCTCGGGCACGGGGTGACATTCGATGATCAGGCCATCGGCCCCCGCCGCAATGGCAGCCCTGGCCAGATCCGGCACCATCTCCCGCTTACCAGCCGCATGGCTGGGATCGACAATGACGGGCAGGTGAGTGAGTTGCTTCAGAGCCACAACGGCACCCAAATCCAGTACGTTACGGGTGTAGGTATCGAAACTGCGGATTCCCCGCTCGCAGAGAATTACATTACCGTTGCCGTGGCTCATGATGTACTCAGCCGCCATGACAAACTCCTCCAGGGTCGCGGCCAGTCCTCGTTTCAGCAGAATGGGTTTGTTCGTGGATCCCAGAGCCTTGAGCAGGTCAAAGTTTTGCATATTGCGGCTGCCCACCTGCAGCACATCGACATGGGCAGTCATGGAGGGAATCTGATCAACGGCCATCACTTCAGAAATAACGGGAATGGCAAACCGGTGGCGGATATCGGCCAAAATGCGAAGCCCCGCCTCCCCCAGTCCCTGGAATGAGTAGGGGGAGGTGCGGGGCTTGTAAACGCCGCCTCGGAGGGCCTGCACCGTCCCCCCAGCCAGGCCAGTGGCGACCTGCTCCATCTGAGCAAGGTCTTCGACGGTGCAGGGACCACCAACAATAAGCAGATCTTTACCGCCAACGGTAACGGCACTGGTGATGGCAACTTCCGTTTTGTGGATGCCTGTGGACTTTAGGGTTAGGATTGCGTCTTTCATGACGTGAAGGTCCCTGAATGAGCGGTTGAATGAGGGCTAGAAAAAATAAACGGACTTGTCACTAAAAAACCCGGAGGGGTTAGCTCCGGGTCAGGCAGTTTGGCATAGGATGACCTAGCCCCTGGAGCCTGCCCCGGCGGCGTAAAAAAAGCGATAAAACCAATACCTGACGGCAAATTGCATGGATCAACCTGGCCTTAAGAAAAATTGGAAAAACAAAAAACCGCAGAGGGCTAACTCTACGGTTCACTCAGTAGACAGCTGCAAAGATGCCCACTACCTGTGAACCGAAGACCTCCACCAAAAATAAAATCGCCGGGTTGAATAAACCATCACCAGAATGACCAAAAAGGGAAAATCGAATTAGTTGAAATGTAACAAGGCTTTAAGGGAACGTCAACAGCCAGAAAAAGCTTAGCCTGTCCTAAAGTCCCTCTATCCCCTAAGAAAGACACCTCGGACAGGGTATCTGGTCTACCCTCCATGACCAGAATTGGACGAAGCAGGTTCCCTTCAGACATCTACATCTATTAATCTTTGCCATTTAGCCACGCTGGAGGAGTCTCCGTAATGTCTCAATAAATTTCCCGGGACAACAGTGACCACTTTACAAAAATTTGTTTTTCAATAGGCATGGTCTACATTTGCCAGACAAGTCTGGTATTGATGGAAAACATGGTGATTGATTCGACAGCTTGCCAGGTCACTACCGCGAATTACTGGGTGGCATGGAACAACAAATTCCTTGACCTGCTTTCAACCTACGACGTAGTTTTGTTCATTGTGCTGGTCGTGGGGCTAGCCGGTTGGATATGGCCCCGACGACGGTGGCTCCGCCTCACCCGACGGACGGGGGCCCTATTCCTCGCCAGTTACCTCCTCCTGTCTACCCCCATTGCCGTCAACCTGGGAAGCCAGGCGCTGACCTCCATGGTTCCTTCGGACCATGGTCAGCCAGCGGATGCCATTGTTGTCCTCGGGCGGGGTGGTTGGTATCAAAGTCATCGGGTTGAAACCGTTACCCAACTGTGGCGGCAGGGACGGGCCCCTAGAATTTTTGCCAGTGGTCGCGGCGATGCTCCAAAAATTGCTGAAAACCTGAAAAAGAATGGTATTCCCGCGATGGCCATCGGGGGGGAACCCTGTTCTTCAACCACAAACGAAAATGCTGAATATACAGCGGCTCTCCTATTACCCCAAGGGATCAAAAACATTATTCTGGTGACTGACCCACCGCACATAATGCGCTCCTGGTTAACTTTTCGCAGCTTCGGGTTTCAGGTCATTCCCCACACCGCTCCATCCCCCGACAATTTAAGCCGTAAGCGAGAGGTGTTTGTGGTGTTTAAGGAAGGGTTGGGACTATTCAGCTATGGGCTGTTGGGTCGATACTTTTCCCGGGACATTCCCCAGGAGGTATTCAAGACGGAGGTCACTGATCCCTTCTACACCCCAGAGCTGTAGCTGTGAACCAGGGCTATTAGAAAGGCAGCTTTTTCTTGTTGGCTTTTTCGCCGTCGTAGTCCAGCTCTTTGAGCTTTTTCATGATGCGGCTGAAGTACTCCGCCATGTAATCTTCCAGGGTGGTAATTTCACCCTGGTCAATGCCGAAGACTTCGTACACCTCGTCCATGGGGGCGTCGATGGGGTCTTTTCCGGAAACCACTTCCACAAAAGCCAACCGGTCGGCAAAGTTCCACCCCCACTGGAAAAACTGGGCAAACTTACGAATGGCCCTTAGTAGCTCCAAAGAAATTCGCGATACCTTAGCCTCCTGGCCAGACTTACGTTCACACAGGCGAATGATTTCATAAGCTCCCCAGGCGCGGGTTCCGGTCAGGGGAAACGTGCGGTTAATAGTGGCGGTGTTGCCCAGGGCTTTGACCGCAAACTTGGCAATGTCCTGGGTATCCATGTAGGCCATGGGAGTGGCTTCCCCCATTACCCAAATAGACTGCTTTTCTAAAATCGGGATGGCGTACTGACCAATTAACCCCTGCAAGAAGCCACAGGGTTGCAGCACAGTGTAGTCCAGGCCAGACTCCGCTAAAAACTTTTCGGTGCAGCGCTTAACGTTCATTAACGGCACGTTAGGAAATCTCTCAGAATTGAGGATTGAAATAAAGACGAAGCGCTTCACCCCGGCGGCTTTCGTAGCCTTGATCAGGTTGACCTTGCCATACCAATCAACCTCTATCACCGATTCAGAAGGTCGGGCCGTGGCAGCATCAATGACGGCATCGACCCCTTCCAGGGCAGCGGGTAGTGTCTCTGGCCGCAATAGACTGCCGCGCACCAGGTCTACGCACCATTCCCTCAAAAATGCGGCTCGCTGAAAACTTCTGACCAAACAGCGAACCTCATGCCCCTCATCCAAAGCACGGCGAACGATCTGTCTTCCTAACGTGCCAGTAGCACCAACAACCAATACTTTCATGAGGGAAAAGATACAAAAGTTAACTTTGCTCTAAGAATATCAGATGGCCTCCCCGGATTAAAGCCGGAAAGGCCACTTATCCTAAGTTGGAAAGACAGAACTACTCTTCACCACCCTGGATCCGCAACATCACGAAACCAACGCCCATGCCCACCAACGTTAAGGCAAATAGCAAAATAGCGGTGTTGAAAATTTCGCCGCCCATAATCTCTCCCTCCACAGCAATGATTGAATAATGATTGAATTGGGGTTCCAGAAGCGGTGTACTTCTGGCAGCCCTCATTTTAGAACAGATCGGTTGTTACCCTGAAACAGCTATGGCTTTGCCTCCCACCAGAACGGTTCATCCTTGCCCCGGTACCCATCGGCCCAAAATTGCCATTACCCTGGGGGACCCAGCTGGCATAGGACCAGAGGTGGTCCTCAAAGCGCTAACGGTGGAGCCCTGGGCCGAGGTCGCCGACATTGGCTTATTCGGCTCGTCCATAGTGCTGCAGCAAACCCTGGCGCAGCTGGCTGACCAGGTCGCTGGCGATCAGATCGCCGCCCCCCAGACCATTGACCTTGTGGAGGTGCCTTTGCCCCAGCCCATCAACGCCATTCCCTTCGGCCAAGCAACGGCAGCCACCGGGGCGGCGAGTTTCACCTACTTAAAAACCGCCATTGAGCAAACTATGGCCGGTCATTTCGATGCCATTGTGACAGCACCCATCGCGAAGTCCGCCTGGAAGGCAGCGGGTTACCACTATCCCGGCCAAACAGAACTGCTGGCGGAGGGGGCGGGCGTGGAGCGGTTCGGCATGGCCTTTGTCGCCGAGTCTCCCCATACGGGCTGGCAGTTAAGAACCCTGTTAGCAACTACCCACATCCCCCTGGTTCAGGTGCCCCAAACCCTGACCCCTGAATTAATGACCACCAAGCTGGAGTTGCTGGTGGAGTGCCTGCACCAGGACTTTGGAGTGGCCCAGCCGAAGATTGCCATTGCCGGACTTAATCCCCACAGCGGCGAGGCCGGGCAACTGGGACGAGAAGAGGTCGACTGGCTGATTCCCTGGCTGCAGCAGCAGCGCCAACGTTACCCCCAGGTGCAGATTGACGGCCCGATCCCCCCAGATACGATGTGGGTACTGCCGGGCCAGGCCTGGTTCGGCACCGACCGGCAGGCTGTGATGCGAGCCCACGACGGTTATCTGGCTTTATACCACGATCAGGGGCTGATACCGGTTAAACTCATGGGCTTTGATCGGGCGGTGAATACCACCATTGGGCTGCCGTTTATTCGGACTTCGCCGGACCATGGTACCGCCTTTGATATTGCCGGACAGGGTATCGCTGATTCCAGCAGCATGGTGGCAGCCATCCGCTTAGGGGTTGAGTTGGCTGGTCGCCGCCGCACCCTGCGCTGACAATGGCTCGAGGCTAGACAGAGCACCATGGCCAGACCAGCAACCTCGTGGGTAACAAAAGCGTCATAAAGCCGGAAGCGCCGGGCTATCAAATCTACAGCATTTATTAATGCAATAGAGGGCAAATTAAGGAGAGAATAAGCCAAAGTTAGCTGGCCAAACTTGAAAAAATATCAGTAAAATCGGATACTGAACGTGAAGTTTTTTGTCTGGCTTGCTTGACATAACTCACACTGCCAGATCCGATTAGGCGAAAGGGCCCTGTTTCTGGGGGCATTTCCCCTGAAGATCTGGAGACATTTCATTGCTCCTCGTTGTTACTAGGGTTAGGTATGCTGCAGTCCCTCCACTACTCCATAGATATTATTCGTGACGAAGCCCGACAACTCGTTCAAAAGGGGGTCGTAAGTCGTCAACAGCCGATTTACACCCTCTGTCGCCACATTCCCGCTCGGGAGTGGGTATTGGTCGAAACGGAGCTGGAATCTGCGGGGTTTTTGCTGCGAGATCGGGTCGCTGACCTGATGGGTCGAGAAGACTGGGACAACGATTAATCCCTCAAGGGAGCGCATTCATCTCTTCGCCCGTTAAAACCCATATAAACGCCTCCACAAAACCCATGGGTACATTCAATAATAAGTAGAGGACAACTCACAATCAGGATTTTAGTCCTTGCATACCCATGGGAAGGAATTTTTCTTCACGGGGTTGGCTGATAGGTTTTATCGTTTTAGGATTATTTCTGAGCTGCTGCATTAGCCAGCCCGGATCCCTAAAGACTTCTGCCGCCTCTACCCCGACTATGTCACAGCCAGTCGATGGCGAAAATGACATCGGTGCCTCAGCCAGAACCCCGGTATTACCAGAAGCATCAGAGCGTTCAAGCTCTCAACCGTTGCAGGCGGTCGGCGGCGCTGCTGCAGCCGACGGTGAAGGGCTTTGGTATCAGGCCATTGAGGCCGCAACTGAGGCCGCAACCCTGGCCCAGTCGGCAGTAACCGCCCCGGATTGGGATCAGGTAGCCCAGGCCTGGGGTCGCTCAGTCACCCTGCTGCAATCCATCCCCAGCGATGATCCCCGACGGTTATTTAGCCAGCGCAAGGCCCGGGAATATCTGCAGAATTTGCAGGTGGCCCAAAATCGTTCCGAACGCATGGGGGCTAAGCGGGGGTTTCCCACTTTGGGAAGTGATGTTTTAGACGAGCAGGTGAGTCTGTATCGCTCCTACGTAGCGACTCTGGGTCCTCCAGATATTCTCGTTTTAGGTAGCTCTCGAGCCCTCCAGGGACTTGATCCCCAGGCTTTGCAGCAAGCCCTAGCCCAGCAGGGGTATCCCAGCCTGCGGGTTTACAACTTCAGCGTGAATGGGGCAACGGCTCAGGTGGTGAGCTTTCTCACCCGTCAACTGTTTGGGCCGGATATGTATCCCAAGATGGTCGTTTGGGCGGGGGGATCTCGAGCCTTCAATAGCGGGCGCTTTGACCGTACCTTCGCCGAGATTTTGGCATCTCCAGGCTATGCATCTGTTCGCAAAGGTGCCCAGCTAAGCCTGGTGGAGGAGGCAGGCCAGGAAGAAGCTGCGGCTAAGGTTGCTGGCACAGTACCAGTGAGCCAGATTAATGCCCAGGGGTTTTTGCCGGTGGATGACCAGTTCGACCCGGCGGTTTACTATCGCAACTTCCCACGGGTTCAGGGACGTTATGACAATGCCTACCGTCCTTTCCGCCTGGATGGGGTACAGTCGGTGTCCTTCGATGCGGTAACCCAGTTTTTGCAGTCCCAAAATATTCCGCTGGTCTTTGTCAACTTACCCCTGAGTGCCGACTACCTTGATGCTGTGCGCCTCAGCTACGAGCGACAGTTTCAAACCTTCCTCAGGGGTTGGGCCAATCGGGGCTCAATTACTCTGGTCGATTTGCTGGAGCGCTGGAGTCAGCAACCCAGCTTATTTGCCGATCCCAGCCATATTAATCGCTTTGGAGCAGCGGAAGTGGCCAAGTTGATTGCCACGGATGGACGTGTACCCTGGTTAAAAGCCACTTCCACAGAAGATGCCGCTCCAGTGAACCCGGCCCCTGAGTGAGTCTCACCCCCCCAGAGGACTGGGCTGGGAACCTCGAGCCAGAGGATGGTGCTTTTTCCCTTAGAGTGTGCCAACTAAAAAGTTATCCAACCGAGATTCCTCCCTTCGGTTCTCCCACAGGGAGACGCTTCGCGAACGGAATGACACACCGGTCATGTTGTTTGTCTTTCAGACAGGCTACGCCAACGCGGAGCGGCTCTGGAAGAGCAACGAAGCGAAGCGGAGTCGAAACATCTTTTGAGGTAACTGGATAATTATTTGCTTGGAGTACTCTTAGAGCCGACCTATCGGTTCCACGGTGGCTCCCTCAGGGGCTCATCTCCAGCATCCGTTGGATAGGTTTCAGGGCAGCCTGGCGAATGTCTTCTGGCATGGTAATTTCCGGTTGGCGGTTTTTCATGGCCAGGAAGAGTTTTTCCAGGGTATTGAGGCGCATGTGGGGGCATTCGTTACAGGCACAGGTAGATGTAGGCGGGGCCGGAATAAACCGTTTGTCAGGAGCCTGTTTTTGCATCTGATGGATAATACCCGGCTCTGTGACCACAATAAATTCAGGTTTAGGGCTGTGTTGGGCATAGTTCAGCAGGGCTGTAGTAGAGCCGATGTAGTCCGCGTGGCTCAGTACTGGAGGCTCACATTCAGGATGGGCAATGATCTCCGCTGCCGGGTGCGCCATTTTTAGCTGCACCAGTTTTTTCTCGGAAAACGTTTCGTGGACAATGCAGCTTCCCTGCCAGAGCACCATATCCCGACCGGTTTGCTGCATAACATAGCGCCCCAAATTTTTATCCGGGGTAAAAATAATGGGCTGATCTTCAGGAATTTGCTGAATCAGGCGAACCGCGTTCGAACTGGTACAAATCAGATCGCTCATGGCTTTAATTTCGGCGGTGCAGTTGATGTAAGACACCACCATATGATCGGGATGCTGAGCCTTAAAAGCCGCAAAAGAGTCTGGAGGGCAACTATCTGCCAGGGAGCAGCCCGCATCTAGATCTGGTAACAGAACTTGTTTATCGGGATTCAAAATTTTGGCGGTTTCTGCCATAAAGTGAACTCCGGCAAACACGATGACTTCGGCATCGGTAGTGGCAGCCTGGCGGGACAACCCTAAAGAATCGCCAATATAGTCTGCCACATCTTGGATATCAGGTTCCTGGTAGTAATGTGCCAGGATAACTGCGTTTAGCTCTTGCTTAAGGTCTTGGATAGCCTGGAACAAGTCAAAAGGTGCGCTTTGGGCCTGGGATTGTGGAGATAGGGTTGTTAACACGGTGAGCTGTTTTGGCGTTTGCCATTAAATTATTCCACTTGAATTATAGTTTGAATCACCATAATTGACCACCACGCCATGGGTCCACTACCCGCCCCGTTCCATACAGGGGTGACGAAACTCCTACCCAGGGGTAGTCGAGGTTAGGGGCGGACTGGCGTGGCTACCTCGGCCATTAGTTTCTGCAGTGAGCCGCTCAACATTAAACCGATAGCCCACATTGCGTACCGTTTGAATAATGTTGGGCTGTCGGGGGTCTACCTCTATTTTTTTACGCAGCGAAAGAATGTGAGTATCCACAGTCCGGGGATTGTCAATGGCATCAGGCCAGGCCCGACGCAGTAAGTCTGTACGGCTGAGGGGAGCCCCAGAGGCCTGGGTCAGCACGTACAGCAGGCTAAACTCCTGGGGAGTAAGGTCGATATATTCACTCCGAAAGTGTACCCGTCGCTGCACCAGATCGATGTTTAAGTCGCCGTAGGTAAGGGAAGCGGGGGCGCTCATCAGCCTAACCCGGCGAGTCAGGGCATCGACTCGAGCCAAAAATTCCTGCATGCCGAAGGGTTTGGTCATATAGTCATCGGCCCCGGCTCGGAGACCGTTGACGATGTCCGTCTCAGTGGCGCAGGCAGAGAGGATCATAATTAAAGGCTGACCCTGGCTATGAATCCACTTGCAGAGTTCAACCCCATCCCCATCGGGGAGTTGAGAGTCGAGGATGACCAAGTCGGGCTGACGGTTGCGGAATGTCTCGCGGGTTCGGGTAACATCGGCAGACTGAAAGACCCGATAGCCAGCTTGCTGAAGATGCCAACCGAGGAGCGATCGCAAATGAGGATTGCCTTCAATTATCTGAACAGATACAGAGCCCACTTGGTTTCTTGCTAAACGGCAAATTTTATGGCTCAACCTTATCAAAGCCCTATGGAGGGTTTTGTAGCTGGCGTTACCCTCCCCCC
>CAZPYG010000118.1:0-15732 GCA_964590465.1 uncultured bacterium
GCAGTTTGCCCTTTGTTTTCACCAGCCCCCTGCAAAATAACTCCATCTCCAACGGTGATCGGAAACTGCTCTCCAGAAGCTTTGCTATAGGTTCCGGCGGCTAGTTTGATCATCCCCCCGCCCTGCAAACTGGCCAGAGCTGCGGTCAGAGTCTTATAGGGCTGATGGGGACGCGCCGTAGGGGCATCATTCCCACGGGCAGGGTTTACCTCTACAATGTGAGACACGCTGGCTACCATAAATTCCCCACCACCCTTTGGAGCAATACAAGTTAGGGCTATCCCTTTGGCAACAATTGTCGTTAGCTTGAATATTTTAATTGCGCTTGCCGGATTTTACTTCGCCTTTCGGTTGTGGCACTTGAAGGCGGCCCTGGGGGACTTAGCTAATACCCTCCTGGATTGGGAACATCAGGTCTACGATCATTTCACCTTCGCAAGCCACACCAGGACAGTTTTGCAAAATAAGCAAACCCTTGGCAGGTTACGACACAAATATGCCAGGCTTCAGGTGCAATGGAACCAACTACAGCCAATATTTATGCTGATCAGACTGCTACCCCTGATCGGGCGCTGGACCATAGGTTTTCATCGCATGAGACGTAAGAGAAAATAGGTCTTTACGGAAATTACGGATTACCTTCTCTATGAGCATTTGATCTTTCCTAGGGATAGGATAAATCTGCGGTTTGATCCATTAGTCCAATCACCATCCCCAGCCCTAGGAAAATGTGATGGAGCAATAAGGAGCCGGGGCCGCCGATGATGCTATTAGCCGTTGGGCGGAATACCACCAGGCAACCCGTACGCTTTCTAATCGGCAAAGCCGCAAAGCGTGGCTAAACTTCCGTCAAACGGCAGTAGCGCAGCGTCGCCGCTGGATCCTTAGGGTCCCTATCGTCAGGTTGGTACAGTGATTTCTTCAACATAGGCCTGGACGAGTTGATCGATACCGGTAATGGCAGTACCGACAACAACCGCAAAAGCGCCGGCATCTAGGGCCTGTTTTGCCGCGGCGGGGGTAGCAATTCCACCTTCACAAATAACCGGGATTGAGCAACGGTCTACCAGGGCCCGGATCAGATTTAAATCGGGGGGAGTCTGAGATTTTGTCTCCTCGGTGTAACCCAGCAGGGTGGTTCCTACACAATCAGCCCCAGCGGCTTCTGCAAAGAGAGCATTATCCAGGGTATCGATATCGGCCATCACAGGTTTGCCAAGCCGTTCGTGGATATGCCGAATCAACTCTGGCAGGGATTCCTGGCCAGGACGGGGGCGTTGGGTAGCATCAATGGCGATAATATCCGCCCCTGCGCTGGCAACAGCTTCGGCATGGTGCCATTGCGGGGTTATATAGACCGAATAATTAGGAATAACCCGTTTCCAAAGTCCAATGATGGGCTGACTTACCCGAGACCGCACTACCTCAAGGTGAGCCGGAGTATCGATCCGCACACCAACGGCTCCGCGATGGACGGCAGCCTCAGCCATGGCTGCAATGACCAGGGGATGATGCAGGGGGGAATCGACTGGAGCCTGGCAGGAAACGATAAGACCGCGTTGCAAAGACTTTAAAGTTGAGTCCATGAGAGTTGATGCCATGGGTGCTGTGGTGGTAACCGCGAACCAGTTTCCCACTAAATGAGTCCTCTGGAACGCGGAGTCCCAAGGTCAGGTAGGAGGCAAAAAGGCTATCTCCATTTCTCCCAATGGACGATTGGGATTTACTCTAACCGCGACCTAGGGGTAGTAAGTCATGGCTGGCAAGCCAGTACTTTCGTCTAAGCCGGTCATAATGTTGAGGCATTGAACGGCCTGGGCAGCCTGACCTTTCATCAGGTTATCAATGGCAGACATGACAATGATTCTGCCGGTACGAGGATCGGCTTCCAGGCCGATATAACACCGGTTGGTGCCCCAGGCCCACTTCGTTTGGGGATAAACGCCGTTCGTCAACACCGTGACCCAGGGGGAAGAACGATAAAAGGCACTATAGATAGTGAGCAGGTCATCTCGAACCAAACCGGGATCCCGTAGATTGGCATAGATAGTCGCCAGAATCCCCCTGACCATGGGAATCAGATGGGGCGTAAATTGCACCGTGACTTCCTGTCGGGCTAAATGGGAACAAATCTGCTCAATTTCTGGGGTATGGCGATGGCGGGTGACCCCATAGGCCGCCAGGGAATTACTGGCCTCGGCCAGCAGCAGGTGAGTCTTGGCGGTACGTCCCCCTCCCGAGGTTCCTGATTTGGCGTCAATAATTAAAGTCTCAGGTTGGGCCAACCCCTGTTTAAGCAGGGGGGCAATTCCCAGCAGGCTGGCGGTGGGGTAACAGCCGGGGCAACCAATCAGGCGGGCATTGCGGATTCGATCGCGAAACAATTCTGGCAGTCCGTATACCGCCTCAGCGACGGTCGTTTCATCGTCCCGTTCGACCCCATACCAGGCTTTGTAGACATCTAGATTATCAAAGCGGTAGTCAGCGGATAGATCCAGGACCTTACACCCTTTATCTAGAAGGGCGGGTGCCATTTTGCAGGCTAGACCGTTAGGCAGCGAGAGAAATACCATCTGGCAGCGGCTCGCGATCACATCAAGGTCCACGGGTTCGACCTTTAAGTCGACCACGCCGGCCAGGTGAGGATAAATTTCGTCGTAGGATTTACCAGCACTGCTATCACCTCCCAGGTAAGTAATTTCCACACCGGCGTGCTGGGCCAACAGACGCACCAATTGCACTCCTCCATAGCCCGATGCGCCAACAATACCAACTGAAATGTTCTGGTTTGGGGATTGACTCATGATCTTCAGGTGCGCTGGAACGACGTCCTCAATAATGGCTGTAGCAGGGAGAAAAGACCAACCCTGTGCAAGGATGAGTTACAAACTTTCTCTGGAGTTTTCCCGCTGAACTTAAACCAGGTTAATACTAAACCAACATCGTAGTTTGAGACGGGGCTACCCGTATCAAAATCAGTGTTTTGATCCAGGGGCAAGACTAGAATTTAACTGGGGCACAGTAGACGGGCCATCCGACTGGACGTTAAGGTCCCTGTTGCCCCATCCCAAAAAGCGACGACCATACGTGACGGAAAAGCGCCATTACCTATGACAGAGTTCAAGTTCGACACCATTGAAGATGCGCTTCAAGATTTAGCTGCCGGAAAATCTATCGTAGTAGTAGATGACGAGAACCGGGAAAATGAAGGAGATGTCATCTGCGCAGCCCAGTTCGCGACTCCGGACATCATTAACTTTATGGCGGTTGAGGCCAGAGGGTTAATTTGTCTAGCAATGACGGGCGAACGGTTAGATGAACTGGACTTACCGCTCATGGTTAACCACAGCGCCTTCGAGGATGAAAACGAGCAAACGGCTTTCACCGTCAGTATTGATGCGGCCCCCCACTGGGGAGTAACCACCGGTATTTCAGCCGAGGACCGGGCCAGAACTATCCAAATTGCAATTCATCCCAATGCGCGCCCCAACGATTTACGCCGACCGGGGCATATTTTTCCCCTTAGATCCAAAAAAGGTGGGGTCTTGAAGCGAGCAGGCCATACGGAAGCTGGGGTAGATTTGGCCCGCCTGGCGGGGCTCTATCCGGCTGGGGTGATTTGTGAAATCCAAAATCCCGACGGGTCGATGGCTAGACTGCCAGAACTGATTGAGTACGCTAAAGCCTTTAAGCTCAAGTTGATCAGTATTGCCGACCTGATTAGTTATCGACTCCAGCACGAACGCTTTGTGCAACGGGAAGCCGTAGCTCAAATGCCCACTCAGTTCGGCCAGTTTCAAATCTATGCTTACCGCAACCTGCTGGACAAGGCAGAGCACGTCGCCCTAGTTAAAGGAGACCCTGGTACCTTTGGCGATGCTCCCGTGATGGTCCGGGTCCATTCGGAATGCTTAACCGGTGATGCTTTCGGCTCGCTACGCTGCGACTGCCGAATGCAGCTTCAGGCCGCCCTGAAGATGATTGAGGCCGCCGGACGGGGGGTCGTGGTTTATCTCAAGCAGGAGGGACGCGGGATTGGGTTGGTCAACAAACTCAAAGCCTACTCCCTACAGGACATGGGGCTTGACACTGTGGAAGCTAACGAAAAACTTGGCCTGCCCATCGATCAGCGGAATTATGGTATTGGGGCCCAAATTCTCAACGACATTGGGGTCAAACAGTTCTGCTTGATCACCAACAATCCTCGCAAAATTGCCGGTATCAAAGGCTATGGGCTGGAAATGGTCGATCGAGTACCGCTGATTATTGAAGCAACTTCCTACAACTCTAACTATTTGGCAACCAAGGCTAAAAAATTAGGCCATATGCTGGTGCAGACTTTTTTAGTAACGGTGGCGATTCATTGGCAGTCTGGGCAACTCTCCGTGGGGGACCGCTACCAGAAGTTAGAAAAACTAAGGCATCTGGCCCAGCAGCAGGGCATCTTATTGCAGGAAGAAGCTCGCTCAGTGGCTTCGGCCCTATTTAGTCAGCCAAACCTGATTGTGCATTTAGGCTTACCCCAACCCGACGCCGTGCAGGGGACCTGGTATGGTCAGGGCGATCACCCTCAGCTAGAAGCCATTGCTACTATTCTGGATGAACTGGTGACCTGGCCCGATATCAGCCAACTGGCGTTCCTTATTTCGGCGGGTGATGATCCCTTTAGCAGTCTACAGGTAGGGCTCCATCGTCAGATCTTCCAGCGTGGAACTCCAGCTAATGATGAGGATGTAAAACCGTCCTATCTCTGCAATAGCCTGGAAACTCAGCGAATTTATGTTTTTTCTGACCATGTCCCGATGGATTAAAGCGCCTCATCGGTGGGGTGCATCAGGCCATGGAGAGTCATGAGGGAAAAAACAGGACCGGATGCCAGCATCTCCTGAGAATTTCCCGAGTCAAACTGGGGGCTGACCACTTCAGGAACCCGCCCCCCCCAGAACAGGTTGCGATTGCCCCAATATCATGGGTTTCAGCCATTTTTAAGATTTCCTCCAATGGGTCTCCTTCCACCACATTGGTATTAACTACCAAATTCAACCCCGCCAGACCGGCTTGAATCTGATCAAGTTTTTCCTCCGCTTCCTGCATGGGAACATTCCCAAGAAGTTCCTGACGCATGCTATCCGTCAGTACCCATACCAGGCGCACCCTTTCCAGTATGGAGTAGGGGTTCTGGGCAATGCGTTCCTGAATTTTTTTCACCAGGAGATTGCCCCCCTTGCTGCCGTCGTAGGTCATAAGCAAATAGCGAAACAGGTGGGCACAGCGTAGCTCTAATTCTTCTGTCGTGTAAGTAGATATCAGTTGGGGCCGCAAAATGAGCAAAGGAATATCCGTTTTTTCAGAAATACGGACCATTGTGCTGCCAAAGATTTTTTCTTCCAGCAGGGTTCTTGTGGGAGTGCCTAAAAAAATGATGTCTGCTTGGAACTGCTTCGCCAGGCGTAAAATGTTGTCGCTGGCCCGCCCCATCTGCACTTCCACAGAAACCTCAATCCCCTCAGGCACTGCTCTCAGGAGTTCGGTTAGCTTTTGTCTGGGCTGATCCAACAGGCTCGGATCAATCCGAGGAATTTCTCGTTCGGTTTCGACGGGTACATTGTGAAAAAAAGTAATCGCCTTAAACCCCCCTGCCATCAACGAGGGAATAAACTGAGCTAAACGATACATTCCATCGGTGAAATCCGTGCAAATCAGAGCCCGTTGAAACATAATCTCCTCTGCGGCCAATAAGAGAGCGATCCTAGCCAGGGTCGACAGGCCGATCTACATTCGGCCAAGTCGGAAGGATTAACAAAGCTAGACATTATCAATACCATAACGTCTGACCGGACCCTTTTGACCGGGCTCTTTCCATGGCCAAACTCGTGAATGAGCCGAAGCGGATTAACCGACCTGCATGAAGGGACTGCACTCAAGCCTGTCCCCAAGGGGGGCAATACAGAGTAGGGGGTTCAGTCTGAATCAATGCCGAAATAACAACTTGTATTAGAAAGAACAATATTTTAGAAAGAGCAATATTAATTCAACCTTGTCGAAGGTCGGAAGCAGAGTTTTACCTTCAGAAAAGCTAAAGTTTTCAAGTTGAACCTGGCATGAATACAGTGTTTGCTAATTTACTTAATCTTTCAGTCTGTCTTAACCATCAATCTTAGAAGCGGACGCCCCGACATCCCTGGCCTGATTCTGAGAACCCCGCAAGAGAGGGAGGTGCCGTCTTCAATTGAGTATCCTCAAACGTCTGACGGGCAGTTAGAGCTGAGGACTGGGGCCAATTCCCCACTCATGCTTGAGAAACTGTTTATACATTGTTTCTCGCATCATCATCTGCTCATACATTTTCACCAGAAACTGCTGAGCCTGTTCCCGACTCATTTTATTGACCTGGGTTTCAAAGGATCGGAGATTGAACTGCTGTTCTAAAGAGAGCTGCATCGGTTCATTCATCGGTTTACTCCTGAGAGAGAGAACAACCCCAAGGACAGGTAGAACACCTCACCCTATGGGAACGTAGTGATAACACCAAATCAGGAAGCTATCGTTACGCTTTGTTTTAAAAATTATAACAATTGTTTGACAAATGTCCAGTTAATTCATCCTAGAGTCAGGCATTGACTTCAGTCATCCCACAATTGGTGAGGATTGATCAAATTTTTACAATTTTTATCAATAGACCCTAAGCAAAAATGCTCAGCATAAACTTCTTGACCCGTTTGTCAGGCCAATTTCGAAGAATCTATCTTTAGGCTGATTAGTCCTGCAAGCCGTTAGAGGTCGGTAAACTAACCACAACCACGGTGATGTTATCCCGTCCTCCCCGCTGTTTGGCTGAGTTTACCAGGGCCGCAGCAGCTGCCTCACAGGCCCGGATGGACTTCAGATGGGATGCGATCAGGTGATCCGACAGCTCTTCGGTTAACCCGTCGCTACACAAGAGGAGTCGGTCTCCCGGCTGAATATCCAGAGTTTGTATATCCATCTGGGATAAATCTTCCCGACCCAGGCATTGGGAAAGCACATGACGCCAGGGATGACTGCGAGATTGGGAAGGGACTATTTCCCCTTCGCGGATAGCTTTTGCAATCCAGGTATGGTCTTCTGTAATTTGATCCAGGTGATGTCCCCGCAGGCGGTACAGCCGGGAATCGCCCACATGGGCACACCAGGGTTGAGAATCTTGTAACCGAAACGTTAACACTACGACTGTAGTGCCCATGTCTGCCCGCTCAGGGTGGCATCGCTGATCTTTGAGGATGGCGGTATTGGCCTGCTCTAGAGCCTGTTTCAGCAGAGTGGGGGTTTCACAATCATCTGCCCAACGTTCTGTAAGGAATGTCGCAATGGTTTCAGTGGCAAGACGACTAGCTTCTTGGCCGCCGGCATGACCTCCCATGCCGTCGGCCACAATAAAAAAGCGACCTTCAGCATCAAGGTGGTAGTCATCTTGGTTGCTGGTACGCAATAAGCCGGTATCCGACAAACCCGCAAAATGTAACCCTGCAAATTGGCGCTGTACCATAACAAAACGCTCGTTGGATATCGCTAGGGTAGCCGATCTGCCCGGTTAATCTTAAAAATTGTCCGCATAAAGGCAATTCCCGCGGTAATTGCTAAGGTCCCGGGGACCAGCGCCAGCCAAATAAACTCAGACAGGACCAGCACCGTGGCGGAGAGAGTAAAAGCCCCCAGCAAAATGGCGTAATTGTTGGCCAAATTGACATTGCTGATGCGCCTAAGGGTGCGGTCGGTCTCAATGGACCGAACCCGGACCCTGATGTCGCCGCGCTCTAATTTGTCTAGGGTATCTTCAATCCGCCGGGGTAGTCCCAGGGCAGAAGTACTAACCTGGGCCGCCTGGCGGCTGAGTTCTCCCAGCAGGCTGCTGGAGGTATCAGAAGAATTGCCGGTAGTCATAAGCTGTGCAGCAAACGGCTTTGCCGCTTCCATGAAGTTGAACTCTGGGTCGAGGCCCTTGCCAACCCCTTCAAGGGTGGAAAAGGCACGCATAACAAAGGTAAAGGTAGCCGGAAACCGAAACGGCTGATCATAGGCCACCGCGTACAAATCATCGCTGATTGCTTCGATGGACTGCTCCTCAAAGGGCTTGTCCATGAAGTTATCCAAAATATACTGGACGGAGCGCCGCACAGGACTCATATCTTCAACTTCAGCCAGGGCCCCCAACTCGACCAAAGACGCAATAACCTTGTCCGCATCCCGTTGGGCAACTCCGACAAAGGTATTCATCAGGCGCTGACGGGTCATGGGTTGTACCTGCCCCATCATGCCAAAGTCATAAAAAATCAAGGACCCATCAAGGCTGACTGAAATATTGCCAGGATGGGGATCGGCGTGGAAAAAGCCGTCATTTAACAATTGATGCAGGTAAGCCTTAGCACCCAGATGGGCCAACCGCTTTCGGTCTAGTCCAGAAGCTTCGAGAGCATCGTAGTGGCTGATTTTGATGCCTGGCATATATTCCAGGGTAAGTACCTGGGATGAAGTGTATCGCCAGTAGACGCGGGGTACATTGACCCAGTCTTCACCTCTAAAGTTGCGGCGGAAGGTATCGGCATTACGACCTTCATTCAGGTAGTCGATTTCCTGCCAGAGGATACGGCAGCATTCCTCATAAATGCCGATCCAATCGCGCCCTCGCCCCCAAGTGGGGTGGTTTTGAAAATAGTGGGCAATCCCCCTCAAGATAGACAGATCAATGGTGAAGAGAGAGCGCAAACCAGGCCGCTGAACCTTGACAACCACCTCTTCACCATTGTGCAGTTGAGCCCGGTGAACCTGCCCTAAACTAGCAGCTGCCAGGGGAATCGGGTCAAAGGTGCGATACAGAGTTTGGATGGGACGTCCTAATTCTGACTCGACGATGTCCCGAGTTTGTTCATAACTGAAAGCTGGAACCCGATCCTGCAGCTTGGACAGTTCTTCCACAAATTCAATGGGGAAAATGTCCGCTCGGGTCGAAAACAGCTGCCCTACCTTAATAAACGTAGGACCCAGGTCGAGCAGGGTTTCGCGAATCCAAACCGCCAATTTGCGACGCCTAGCCACCTGCTTTTCTGGGGTAATCGTGCCGCCGTAGGTCCAGGCCTTGCCGTATTTCCAGCGGGCCACCATGAGCTGCAATACGAAGGTCCAGATATCGATATATCGACGTTTTTTGGAATATCGTCCCCGATTCCAGCGGTAAGACTCCTGGCTGTAAGTCACCTGCTTGGAATTGGTCAAAAAATCCTCGGGGCTACCTGATACCCCGGAGGTGTCGAAGCTCCCATTGCCCTGGTGAGCAGCATTGACCCCGTTCAAAGCAACCTGCGGTTCAGGAGGAGTTACCCCATTGCTAGAGTAGCCAGACAAAGCTATGCCCTGCTCACCATCCAGGTCAGGTGAGGGAGAAGTCGGTAAAGAAGATGAATCGGAAACGGCGGACACTCAAACTCCTGATTCAACAACAGCTCTACAGAGGGTAGACCAATAAAACTAAGAACTAGATTGGGACGTAGCTCGGTACTGCTGCAGGGCGACCCGCACCTGAGCGATTTCAGCCCGCAGGGTATCGATGGTGGCTTGTAGATCTGGGGCAGCGCCACTAGTGCCAAAACCTGAACCACTGGCTACCGTATCGCTAACGCCAGCAGCAGTACCGACCTCAGCTTCAGATTGCTGGGCACGGGCCATAACGTCTTCGGTGAACTGGCGGAGGTTTTCCCGCTGCTCTGCATCAAACTTGCCGACCATGCTGATAGTATCAGTCAGCAAACGTTCAGCCCGTTCATTGATGGCCTCCGCTAGGGCACGACCCATGAAAAAAGCATGGAGATTAGGTTCGCTCATGGTGGTCCTTGATATTTCTGCCAACTGCACTGTATAGAATTATAACGCTCTTGACCTGGTGGTCTGCTGCTTTTCGATGAACAACCTTTGAAGTAGCTGATTTTCCGCCTTAAATCATTCTCCCCTAGCTGGTGGATGGTGCTGGAGCCGAGGGGGGAGGAGATGGCAGAGGCGCAGGGGCCGTCAGGGGTTGGGGGGCTAGTGGCGGCGGTGGTTTCGGGGAGCCAGATGCCGCTGGGTTCGCCGCTGGCTCCTGCCTCTGATTCTGGCTGGGTTGAATGGGGGAGATACTATCAGCGGGCATGAGTTCAGAGGCAGCTTCATCCTGAAGGGTGGTGGGTTCGGTGGTAAAAGGTTCCGGATCATCAAAAAATCCTTCCTCCGAAGGGGTCCCCAAGGTCGGTTCTGATTCGGAGGAAAACTCGTCATCCACCGTCGGGAAGGCCTCTTCATTTCTCCCATCGGGAAGGCTGGCAGGTGGGGTAACCGTATCAGGTACTACCACAGCAGGACGAGGGGCCGTATCTCCATAGTGGGGAAGATGCCGAGGGTTAGGGCTATACTCCCAGACTTCAACGAGGTCATCGCCGTTCCAATCGGGCAGAGGTGGGAAAGACTGTTCCGGATTCAGTCTTACCGTACTACTGTCGCTAGCCCCGGTGGGTTTCAACCGGGCCATAAGGCCTATGCCTAACCCGCTGCAACTGGCAACTAGCGCCGTTAGAACTAAGGCCGCTGGGGCTACTTTACGAAACCTTGAGTCGGCTGACTGGGGTGAGGGGGCCGTCAGACCTGCAGGGTGGAGCTCCGCCGATTGAACCGATGGCGGAGGCGCTACCGCCGCAGGGGGGATCAAAGTATCGGTTTTCGTCCCGCCCCCTTGGCCTGAGGAGTCAGCAGGAGCAGGAGCATCCTGATGGGATGGGGGAAGAGACACGGCAAGATGATCCGATAGGGTATCACCATCCGGCAACAGATCAACCCACTGCTTTAAACCCATGGAGACTTGGGACAACTCCTGGTGACTACCCACTTGTAAAGCGGTATCCAGGGCATAGGGAATTCCAGGGAGTTGATGACGAACATCAATCGCTAGAGGAGCCCGGGTCTGCTCAGCTCGTTTGCCTGTTAGCAGAAAATAAAGTAAGTGACTTAACCCCTTGATGACCGCAGCTTCTTGTGATGTCTCGGAACCCGGCTCAGAGCCAGGTAAGTCAAACCCTGTGAAGGTGAGAGTCGTTTGATTAGGCCGTTGCCAAAGCTGATCAGGGGTGAGGGTAAGCCCCTGCCAGCCTAAGGGTTTCAAGGCCATCAGCCCCTGGGCTACCTGCCGCACCAAGGCCACGCTCTGTCGGGGCGGTATGGGATGTTGGGCAGACACGATTCGGGATAAGGGGTGGCCTAGATTAGCATCCAGAGCCTGATAACATACGCCGGTATCTTCAAATCCAGATAGGTGCCCTGAAAACAGAGGATGGTTCAGGGCCTGAACCATTAATAAATAGCCGTAGAAAGATTTCCGCACCTCTGCATAGGGAATCAATTCTGGATGCCGACTACCCAAAATGCGCAACTGCACCCACCGACCACTGGGAATATGGGTCGCCAAATACATAGGACCAATGGAATCCTCAGCAGAAAAGGCATCTATTACATAGGTGCCGTGGCTCAGGGCTGTGCCAGTGGGTAAGGTCATAGGGACGGGAGCGGTGCAATTGCAACAATAATTTTCCCTGACACTTTAGCTTGTTCTACCGATAGATGGAAAAAATTGATACAGGTTCTGGTCATAAACCTGTCCCAAGTCCAGCAGTGGAGTTTTGATGACAGGGAAAGCGAACGCTTTTGAGCTGGACTTGGGGTAGATATCCGACGAACATTCAGGCAACCGGTAAAGTTACCATGCTTCCCTTATTTTTTCGTGTTTGTTCCGGAGCTGAGGGGAAAGTTTTCCCGGACAAAAGCCTCAGCCTGCTCCCGGGATTGGAGAGTCCCATCCAGTTGGGCATCAAAGGTAGTCTGCAGGATAGTTTTGAACTGAGGGCCCGGGCGGTAGCCCATCGCCTTCAGCTGATGGCCATTTAGGTAGGGTTTGAGGGCAGCCCAGTGGGTCAAGTACCGCCAAATTCGAGGCCCCAGGTTTTGCGGATGGCGGCTGCTCACCAGCAACAGCGTTGGCAAATCCGCCCGGGATAATCGGTGGTAAATTCCACTCACTGGTAAATCGCCAGATAAATGTTCCAGCCAGTCTTGTTCTAGCTCATCCAGATGGTTGAGGCGTTGGACGGTGGTTTCCGTTAGCTGCAGGGATGCGGCTATTTCACTGCGCTGGGGGTTGGGAATATTAGCCAGCAAAGTCTCTAACCGAATTTGCCAGGGTGGACATTGGTGCTGCCAGTCGAAGTGTTCAATCCACCGACTAATGCGGCGAAGCTGCTGCCACAGCCGAGGAGTCATCTCCAAATCGCTGTAGATGCAGCGGAGGGCCCGCAGTTGATCCAGGAGCCTGAGGGCCGGTTGCCAGTAATGGGCTTCAAGAATGTATTTCAGCTCGTTCTTTAGGCGGGACTGCAGGGCCGGGACCTGTTTTACCTGACGCTGCATTTGGGTATAGATGCCGCTGTCAATGGCATGGTGGATATACCCTTCAGTTTGCGAGTCAAGGGTGAATCCGAGCCTGACCGCAAACCGTACCGCTCGGTAGATCCGGGTCGGGTCTTCGATAAAGCTATTGGCATGGAGAACCCGGATAGACCGTTGTTGTAGGTCTACCATGCCACCAAAAAAGTCCAGGAGTTGGCCGACACCCGGTGCCGTCAGCCGAATGGCCATGGCGTTGATGGTAAAGTCTCGCCGGTACAGGTCCTGTCGAATAGAACTGGCTTCCACTTCAGGATTTGCCGCCGGATAGGGATAGAACTCGGTACGGGCAGTGGCGATATCTATCATCAGGGAAGCTAGCGGATGGTCCAGATCCCGATGCCAGACCAGGGCAGCGGTTTGGAAGCGGCCATAGGTCTGCAGGTCCACTTCCGGAAAATCGGCTTTGACCACCTCTGCCAGCTCTACCCCAGCTCCCACCTGGGCCGTTTGGTAAAAGCCATCAACCACCAAATCCAGGTCTGGGGATGTTCCCTCAATGGATCCACGCCGCATCAGTAGATCCCGCACCGCTCCCCCCACCAGATAAAGGTGCCACCCCCGGTTTTGGGCCGCTGCAACGATATCCTGCAGCACCTCCCAGAGGGCGGGCTTGAAGCTGGCTTGCAGGGTTTTCCGCAGGGTGGTCGCGGGGGGCAACTGCAGCTTGGCTTCCCCCTGGTTTGGGCGGGTGGTGATCTGGTCCTGATGGAGCTGTCGTAACACGTCAGTCCGAGTGACAACACCGACCAATGCGCCCGCTTCGATCACCGGCAAACGCCCGATATCATAGGTGACCATGAGTTGCTCAATATCAGGGAGCGGGGTATCCGGTGCTATGGTTTTGACATTGGTAGCCATGTACCCTTTTACGGGAGCATGGCTGAAGCCATGGTGCAGAGCTAAATCCAGATCTCGACGGGAAATCACCCCCACTAACTCATCGTCGACGTTGACCACTGACAATCCGGAATGACCATACCGCAGCAAAATTCTCTGGGCTTCGCGGATGGTCGTATCAGGCCGGATAGTGCGCACGGGCGATGACATCAGATCCCGGGCGGTGGGGGGATGGGGCAGCTGCAACCTGACCCTGGACAAACTCTCCTCCATAACCTTTTGAGGATTATCCGTTGGCAGGGAGACCGAAGCCGCCGTGGCATGTCCCCCCCCTCCCATGGCCTGAAATATGGCCCCTAGATTGATACCCTGTTCCCGGGATAGGGTGCTGATGCGTCCCCTGGCCCGACCGATAATCAACAGCTTGCGCTCGCCGCCGGCCTCTTTTCCGTAGTGGGCTCCAAACAAAAGGACATCGGCATCTGCCAGGGATATCAGTCGCTCAGCCAGGCCTGATAGCCCAGGAGTATAGTGCTGGAGTTCCAGCAGCCCCCAGGCCAAAGAATATCCCTGGTAGGATTCTTCCTGCAGGATATCGATGGCGGTGGATAATAAATCCTGAAGAGAGGGGGAAAGACCGGGCTCGACAAATTCAGAAATAGCCCTCAGACTGGCTCCGTGGGCCATGAGCCAGGCTAGCGCTTCGGCATCCCGGGGAGTCGCCTGCTCGTAGATCAAAGATCCGGTATCCACATGGATGCCCAAAGCCATCACCGTCGCCTCGGCGACCGTAGGTTCAATCTGCTGGCGACGGATCGCTTCAACCACCAGGGTAGTTGCAGCCCCAACGGCATCCACCACCCGCCGTTGGGCCTTCACCTCCACTGCAGCCGGCCCGTGATGGTCATAGATATTAATCGGAATATGGTTATCCTCCGCCAGGGCGATCCACTCAGCGGCAGGGCCGAATCTTTCCGGCTGCTGGGCATCCACTAAGGTCAGGGAGCGAATCTGCTCAAAATTGACTGCCCGGCGTTCAATCAGCGGGTATTCATCCCGATGCAGGGCCACAAATCGCTGTACCGTGGGGTGGCAACCTCCAGTCAGGACAATTCGTGCTCCGGGCATCAGGCGGGTCAGCCCCACCGCAGCGCCCAGGGTGTCAAAATCGGCAGTCGTGTGGCAGAGAACCAAATCCATGCTTTGAGGCTAACGCAGGAAGGGGGCCAGTGGGCAACACCAGACCGCTGGGGAGCAGCAGCGCCCTGGTCGATTCGGTTCGTGCTTCAAGCCTGTCAACCGGTTCTTTGAGACTTCCCCCGGGGTCAACTTTCTGATAGCGTACTAGCTAGGATAATGTGGCAGTCAACTTGGGGGTTGACGCCAGCCATCATCCCCTGCTGCTGTGTTTTGAGAGAAAGCAATGGTCATTCTGTTCCAACTCGCGCTGTTTGCCCTTGTACTGTTGTCCTTTGTGTTGGTGGTGTACGTACCTGTAGCTTACGCCTCCCCCCAAAACTGGGATCAGTCGAAGCGATTGATTTTGTTCGGTTCGATTATCTGGGGCGTGCTCGTGGTGGTGGTGGGCGGCTTAAACTATTTTGTGGTGTAACTCTTAAATTTTTATTTATGGCGGTTTTTGAAGGCAATTTTGTTTCCACCGAAACGTTTCGGTTTGCCCTTGTGCTGGGCCGGTTCAATGACTTAGTCACAGGCAAGCTGCTGGAGGGGTGTCAAGATTGCCTCAAGCGCCATGGTGTGGACATCGATCCAAATGGCACTCAGGTAGACTATGCCTGGGTGCCGGGGAGTTTTGAAATTCCCCTGGTGGCACGCCAATTAGCCCTGACAGGACGATATCATGCCGTCATTTGTCTGGGAGCGGTTATTCGGGGTCAAACCCCCCATTTTGATTATGTGGCGGCAGAGGTCTCCAAGGGGGTTGCTACGGCAGGTTTTCAGACGGGTGTCCCGATCATTTTTGGGGTGTTGACCACTGATAACCTTCAGCAAGCGTTAGAAAGGGCCGGCATTAAGGCTAACCATGGGTGGGATTACGCCATGAACGCCCTGGAAATGGCCAGCCTGATGGGCCAGATCCAGAGCCTCCCTGGGGATATCGGCAGCAATGGAAGTTTGCCTGGGGGACAAACCCTACCAGCCCAGGCTCAACGAGCCATTACCCCAGAGGAAACGAGGTAGCTCAAAATGTTGACACGGGTTTCCTTTTTTGAGATCCTGAATAAAGCTAATGGGGAATCGTAGATCATTAGATCGCCAGTGATTAGAAGCTGATTTCCTAATGCGGGTATAGCTCAGTGGTAGAGCGTCACCTTGCCAAGGTGAATGTCGCGCGTTCGAATCGCGTTACCCGCTTTTTGATTTAGTTGTGGCTAC
>CAZPYG010000119.1:0-8416 GCA_964590465.1 uncultured bacterium
ACTTCTACATCTGGTTTAAATGGACCGGGGACATCGACCCCACCGGCAGTCTGGAACGGGCCAATGGGGTCGAAGACTGGGGGTTAAGTTCGGTGCCAGTTTACGCAGAACCGGAGGAACTTCCTGACGGCAGCTTCTACCAGGCCTGGCAGGTGGAAGGTCGATTTGTGCAACCCCTGATCCTGGAGCGGTAACCCCTGGATCGGCACAATCTCAATATTCTGGTCGAAAATTCTGTGTATACAACGGACCAACTGGTTTATGTGGCCGATACTGAACAGTCGGGGTATTCAGTTTCAATACTCCCTAAAGATTGCTCGCCCCGTTAGTTTCTTTCTCTGGAAATTGCTGCTGCCGCTGGTTATTGTCACTGCCACCAGTTGGGAATCGCTACTCTTAAATCCTCAACATATTGATTCCAGAATTGGGTTGCCCGTAACCGGACTTTTAACGGCAGTGTTTTTACAGGAATCCTACTCCTCCAATCTGCCGGATGTGGGCTATCTAGTCTTGCTGGACAAGATCTATGCCATGGCCTACATCCTGATTTTTATCTCAATCCTTGAAGCCATCATCACCGCTGAGTGGATTAATGATGAAAGACCAGACGGTTATGAGCAGGCAATAAAACTGGACCGTCTGCTACTGAAGGCGCAAACGGCGGTGCTCATTCTCGTCATCGGGTTAATTACTCTCGGTTCGCTCATTTCTATGGGGGCTTTTCAGATTCAGGTTCAAGCCCGGAATAAATAGATTCTGGCCAGTTCAGCAACGCCAGAATCTTCTGCTGAAGCGGGGTGAGCGGGGTGATATGCAGATCGATGTCGGGCGGCACCTCCAGGAGGGTCAAGGTAATGTCGCGAAACTGAGCCAAGAGCAACTCGGAGGTGGGATGAGCAGTAGCTCGCTTGGGATTGAAGTGGTCCCCTCAAACTGGATAGGGGGCTAAGCTCTGAACGACTCAAATAATGCTAGGAGTAGTTCATGACTAACAAACGCAAGCAATATAGCCCAGCCTTCAAGGCAAAAGTGGCCCTAGATGCGGTTCGAGGGGAGAAGACGGTCTCTGAGTTGGCCAGTGGATACAGTCTGCACCCCACGGTGATCAACAACTGGAAACGCCAACTACTCGAAGGTGCCAGTGACCTATTTGAGAGCTCTCGAAAACCGCCAGCCGCCGCCTCTCAGCAAGCGCAAATCGATGAACTCTATCGCCAGATTGGGCAGTTGAAGGTGGAACGCGATTTTTTAGCCAATCGGTCGGCACAACTCGGGCTGAGCAGCGACAAGCCCTGGTAGTGCGCGACCATGAGCAGCTGAGCATTGTCCGGCAATGTGAGTTGTTAGGTCTGGCTCGTTCCAGCTTTTACTACCGCCCCCAAGGCCCGACAGAGGAGGAATTGTCGCTATTGCGGTTGCTGGATCAGCAATACCTGGAGACGCCATTCTACGGCAGTCGCCGGATGACGGTGGTGCTTCGCCAGCAGGGCTATCCCGTGAATCGCAAGCGGGTACAGCGCTTGATGCGGCAATTGGGGATAGAAGCGATTTATCCCAAGCCACGATTGAGTCAACGCCACCCGGATCATCAGGTGTTTCCCTACCTGCTGCGCGGCGTGTCGATTGAACGGGCCAATCAGGTCTGGTGCACTGACATCACCTATTTACCGGTGCTGAAGGGGCACTTCTACCTAGTGGCCGTGATGGATTGGTACAGCCGTAAAGTCTTGGCCTGGGCTGTTTCCAACACGATGGAGGTCACGTTCTGTGTCGAAGCCTTGCAGCGGGCATGAAGTGGACCCCATGACCGGAGCGAGCCCTGTAATTAACATCAGCAACAACAGTTTGAGTGATAGATGCATCTGATTCACTTGTTATAGAGAGCCTAAGCGGTGGTATTTGCTGTAATGAACAATAAGCACTGGTCTAGCAGTGCTAGTTAGTCACTCCAACTCCGGAAGGATAAATGCGGCATAATCTTCGGGGGCAGGGTTGGATGCATGGTGGTTAAACCCGAATTTCTCACAACTTCTGCTTTAAAGGCAAACTCGAGGGCTATTTCGCCGCAATGAAGGACAATATACCCCGTCGGCCTTTCTAAGCATTGTTGTGGGGGGACAACTGGGTCTTTAAAACAATGGGAGCAGGGATCATGGCCTCTGGGGAGGGACTCACTATCCGTCGTAATGTGGTCAGCGATCAGCCCGGCGAAGTCACCTGGGTTGATCCTACGGGTTCCTGCCAGCCTAACCCCTCCATGGTTTTTGACAATCGGGCCATTGACTGGTCGGGGCATAATGTCACCATCGAAGGCAACAATTTTGTGGTCTATCGTCACGGCATCATGGATACTGAAGACTTTAGTGCCGATGGGGAAGGCATTTTTATTCAGCCCTGCTGTGGGGGGACCAGCATTAATGGAGTCGCCATTCGCAACAACGTGGGGCAGGGTGACAGCGTTCTTTCAGATACCGACCGGCGGGTTTTAAAGCACATTTCGGAATAGAGCGCTTCCGGGTCAGAATCAGAGAAGATAAATCGCATTACACTAAGCCTGAAGCCAAACTGGGAGGCTGGGGTCATGACAAAGCTAATTCTGCGACGGTTGGAGCTGCTCCCGGGGCGAGCTTATTTGCTTACGGCGGTGGTAATCTTTGCGGCCGCCAATGCCGTTACCCGTAAGCTTACAGACATTGGTGCCAACAACCTGGTGGACGGACGAAATCCCATTTCCCTGTGTAATGTCCTGTTTGTGGGTAATCTGGTCGCTTTGATTGCCCTTACCGCCGTTTATTGGCGCGAGTTGCGGCCCCAATGCTGGGCAGGCCTATCTCCCAAAAACTGGCTCACCCTGGGGGCAATTGCAATTCTGTCGGGGGCATTAGCTCCTGCCTTGTTTTTTGCGGCCCTCGAGACCACCAGCGTGAACAATGTGGTGCTGGTGGGACGCATTGAGCCACCCTTAACCTTAGCCCTATCGGCACTGGTACTGGGAGAACGGGTCAATCGCTGGGTCGTAGCTGGAGCCATCACCGCATTTTTCGGGGTAACTCTGACCATTTTTTTGCCGGGAGCAAGCAGTCATACACCCTCCGTGGTGGGGCCCGCTATTGGTCAGGGCGAGTGGATGGCCCTGACAGGAGCCGGAGCCGCAGCGATTGCCACGGTCATCAGTAAAAACAGCCTCAGCCAGATGCCTCTGGGATTTTTCAACATCATTCGAACTGCCGTCGGTACGACGGTATTTTTTTTGGCCGTGGTTCTTTTATTTGAACCAACCCATTTTCAGGATGCATTTTCCCCCTTTCTCTGGCAGTGGATGGTGGGCTATGGATTAATCATTGTTGTGGGGGGGCAACTGGCCTGGTTTCAGGGCCTGAAGACAAGTCAGGCAGCAGAAGTGTCTCTTGCCAGTTCATTTAATCCCATTGCTGGCATCCTGGCGGCCTTTTTAATCCTGGCAGAAGTGCCTACCACAGCTCAATACATTGGGGGTGCGGTCATTTTGCTGGGTATCGCGCTAAATCAATGGGGGGTAATGGCCCGGGCTGATCAGGTCAAAACTCCCTCCCCACAAGAGATTGAAAGCAGCATGGGTTTCCGTGGAATTTAGCCAAGTTTGACGTTATGTAAGCTACGTCAACCCGAACAATCCCGAAGAGCGCTATGGTATTTCCTATGCAATTAGGGGAAGGCATGTCAACTGGGAGACGATTGCTTTAGGGTCCCAGTGACCAGAAGGTGCCGCATTTTTTTAGCATTCCTGAATGAGTCATGACTTGGCAGACTATTTTGTTTTGTATCGAAAATCCCGGGCGGCGTTCCCTCTATCGTCGCTTTTGCTTATTGTTAAGCGTTTTTTCGTTGTTTTGGGTTGTTGCCTGTGGTACTAATCCGAACCCCACGGTTAATTTGCCGGATTCATCAGCTGCCTGCGGTAGTCCCCTGGGCGGCCCCAAAGATAATCCCATCCAGACGATCTATGGTCCCGCGGCCTTTGGCTGGACCAATGACATTAAGTGGCAGTGCGTCTTTAACGTGAAAGATTTTGCCGGCCCTTCCGACACCGAGCGTTTTCTGGCGGCCAGGGACGCCGCCGTTGAGGCTGGGGGAGGGGTTGTTTATCTGCCCGCCGACATTTACTACTTTCGGGAGGATCTGCCTCTGGGAGATGGGGTCGTAGTCCGGGGTGAGGCTCCAGAACAGCTGAACCCTAAAGAAGACGGGTTTGTGCCCCCTACTCGCCTGGTGTTTCCCGAATACGAGCCCAGTCGTAGTGGCGAAGGTACCCCGAATGAAACGGCATTCAAAAAAATTATCACCCCCAACCCCGACAGTGACAGCAATCTCGGCCTGGTGTTCCTGGATATTGACCGGGGAGCGATTGATTTAACCGGCAATCCTGACAGGGGTACCATGACCAACCGAATCATCTTCGGCGTCCGCAGCAATAATGTGGCAGAGCCCGTAGCGAATGTACCAGATACCACCTTTCAACCCGGATGGCTGCGCTATAGCGATCCCTCAGCGGCTAACATTCGCCTCACTACCCGGGAAAATGCCCTGGTAGCTAACAACCGGTTGAATGACGACATTACTGATGTTTACGCCCAGTCGGACTACGTGGTAAAAACCGGCGATGGGGGCAGTACCGTTACCTATGCCGAAGGGGAGAAAGTTGTCTTCAGCTACACAGACCACTCCGGTATCGTCGTCAATCGCCATAAACCGGAAGGATTTACCTACCCGCAAACCGCCGCTGATGAACCAGGGCTGTTTCGTCCCGGCATTACGGTGCAGGACAACTGGGTCTTTAAAACAATGGGAGCAGGGATCAGGGCCTCTGGGGAGGGGCTCACCATCCGTCGTAATGTGGTCAGCGATCAGCCCGGCAAAGTCACCTGGGTTGATCCTACGGGTACCCGCCAGCCTAACCCCTCCATGATTTTTGACAATCGGGCAATCGACTGGTCGGGGCATAATGTCACCATCGAAGGCAACAATTTTGTGGTCTATCGTCACGGCATCATGGATACTGAAGACTTTAGTGCCGATGGGGAAGGCATTTTTATTCAGCCCTGCTGTGGGGGGACCAGCATTAATGGAGTCGCCATTCGCAACAATGTGGGGCAGGGGAATATCAGCATTGATCAGGTTCCAGATGTGCAGCGGGTACTGGTTGAAAATAATCAAGTCAAGGCCAGTTCCTCGGCTCAATCGGCCATTTTTATCAACGCTGATGCGGATGGTGCCCCCAACGCCATGGAAAAAGTTGTGGTTCAAAATAATCAGGTTGAAGGGGGAATTCTTACCCAGGCCAGTCTGGGGGGCAGTCAAATAGAGGTCCGGGGTAATCAGGGTAGCGGTGCAATTACCTTTTCCTGTGCGACCACGGTACAGGAAAACAGCGGTCTGGTAGAACAGCCCTGCGTAGACACCCAACAAGCTCAGATTCCCTGAAACCAAGCCTGACCATGACCAACGGTGAACATCATGACCCTAACCCTACCGGAAGGCAACCGTCCGTGAAATGGTTTGCCCTGGGTTGTGGTGGTTGTTTGGGCCTCACGGTGCTGGTGGTGGTTCTCCTGGGAATTTTCGTCAGTCGCACTACCCGGTTCGCCCTGGAACCTGAAGCGGTTGAAACGGAAGGGCAAACCCTCTTTACTTATACCCTACCCGGTGAGGGCAAGGGCATTCTGAGCATGGAGCTGTTTGGCTTGCAGATCACCCAGGTTGCCACCTCCGACAGCCCACCCTCAGCCATTCTCACCGTTGGTAAAGTGCCGGGCTATTTGGAACCGGGCGTTAACCAAGACTCCTTTGCGGATACTCTGCAAGAGCGCATTACTGTAGAGGGTACTTACCAACTGCAAGAGCAGCGTACCGAGGAACGCTCCCTCTGTGGGCAATCTGTGAACCTGCTGATCCAGGAAGGGCAGTACCAGGACGGGCAAACTCGTTCCGACGCAGCCAGTTATTTCACGGTGGTAGATTATAACGATCAGACCCGCTTTGCCTGGATCCTAACCCAGGGCGAAACCCCTCTGCAAACTGCCGACCAGGTGTTTGCTTCCCTAAAATGTCAGTAATTTGGGGGGCTTTATGGTTAGGCAACAGGCACTGCTGGCGATTCAAAATCTGGGAAGACAGGTGGAAGGACGCTGGCTGTGGCGGCACGTCACGTTTACCCTCAGGGGGGGGGAGTCGCTTGGGTTAGTGGCCCCCTCCGGAGCAGGAAAAACCCTGCTGCTGCGCTCGATCATCCTGCTGGACCCCATCCAGGAGGGGCAGATCACCTTTGCCGGTAAATCCCTCAAAGAATGGACTCTACCCCTTTTGCGCAGCCAAGTGATTTATCTGCCCCAGCGGGCTACAGCGCTGTCCGGAACCGTGGAGAATAATCTCCAACAGGTCTTTAAGTTTAAGGTCAACCAACACACCGGCCCCTTATTGCCGTCAACAGGTGTAGCCCTTGAATACGACCCAGATCGCATCCTCACCTGGCTGTCCCAACTGGGCCGTAGTGGTGAATTCCTAAGGCAGCCAGCATCCCAGCTTTCGGGTGGGGAAGCCCAAATTCTCGCTTTACTCAGGGCATTGCAACTGGAACCTCAAGTGCTGCTTTTGGATGAACCCACAGCATCCCTCGATGCTGATTCCACCTTTAAGGTAGAAGCTCTGCTAAAGAACTGGTTAAAGGGAGACAATCGGGCCTGTGTCGTCACCAGCCATGACCAGCACCAGATACATCGGCTTACTTCCCGCCAGTTAAAGCTGTCGGAGTTTTGCTAATGGATGCTACTTACCTCTCCATCACCTATGGACAACTTGCCTTATCAGCCTTGTTGATCTTGGTTAATATTGGCCTTTCCATTGGCCTGCGGCTGGGACTTGAACGTTCTCTGGCAATCGCCTCCCTGCGCATGGTGGTACAACTGCTCCTGATCGGATTTGTACTGGAGTGGTTATTTACTCAAAAAAATCCATTCCTGATACTGGCCATTAGCCTGGTCATGGCCAGTATCGCCGGTATAGCTGCCGTTAACCGTACCCGCCGCCGATTTCCCGGCATCTACTGGAACAGCCTGCTGTCGGTGCTGGCGTCGTCGAGCCTGGTAACAGGGCTTTCGGTAGCGGGGATTATAGGGGTACAACCCTGGTACGATCCCCAGTACCTGATTCCACTGCTGGGGATGGTTCTGGGCAATACTCTCACGGGTATTTCTTTAGGGTTAGACCGGTTCATGGAAGGTATTACAACCCAACGGAATCAAATCGAGACCCTGTTGACCCTCGGAGCAAACCGCTGGGAAGCCGCCCAACCCCAGGTTCAAGACGCCATGCGTACAGGCATGATTCCCACCATCAACTCCATGATGGTCATGGGACTGGTCAGTCTTCCGGGGATGATGACGGGACAAATTCTGGCCGGGGCAAACCCTATCGATGCCATCCGGTATCAAATTGTGATTGTGTTTATGATTACCGCTGGTGCAGCCCTGGGTACTTTGGGGGTGGTTTTGTTTGCTTTTCAGCGGTTGGTGAGTCCAGATCATTATCTCAGGTTAGACCTACTGCGCCCTGGGCGATAAATCAATGTTTCCCGGAAGACGCATTTCTTCTAGGAAGGGAAAAGTGCTTCAGCGACAAACACTCCAAAAATCCTTAGGCTTTCCATAAAACTCTAAAAATTTCTCGGAATCATCCCTCAGGAGACTAATCACCCAATCCTTGGTTTGCTGTTCCCATTCGGGACGCCCTTGGACAGGTTGAAATAAAAATTTCTTCTTTAGCTCAGTCCTGAAGCCAAAAGGGATTAACCCGACCAAAGATTTGTAGATAGCATTAGAGCCGAATTTGGTTCGCATTTTTGAGAACCCTTGCTTAGGCACTAACTTGCCGGTTGTGCCACCCAAGTGCTGACAAGCTTCAACCAAATCTAAATCAGAATTTACGCCTAAAAACTCAAAACAGCCCTGAATGACTGCTTGAGGGGACTTCTTGAAGTCCTCAAAAAACACCACGTGTATTTTTTCATCAGGAAACAAATCTCTATAAGGACTAATTTGTTGCCAATAATTTGCAGAGTCTACGAGGTGATCTCTATTCTTTCGAACTGCAATGTTGAAGTCGTAGTGTATGGCCTCCCCGTCATGGCTTCTTTTTTGCAACCAATAGGATTCAATACGGGGAATAGGATCTCGAACACAATAGATGAGTTTCAACTCATCTACATAATCTAAGATCCTGGGCAGAGCCTTCGGATAAACCTCCTTCATGGTGTAAGTATTGCTACCCTCACCAATCATTTTCTCGTCTTTAACTCCCCCATAAAGAGAGCGGTACCAATCTAAACCTCGTTCGTAGACCTTGTCTAAGGAGAAAAAGTGAGGCTCCTTAGGTTCTGTCATAA
>CAZPYG010000119.1:8516-15613 GCA_964590465.1 uncultured bacterium
GAGGCCCCAATGACCATAAAATTTGGCTTCGTAGTCATATTAATATCTGCTGTAATACATGTATAACACTAAGCTTCTCATAAAGAGAATTAAGAATAAAGTACCAACTCTGATACTAAGTCACCCTGATACTGTCTCCCATAGGTGTCAAACAAGCTTCATATAATCATCAAATTAATGTAACCGTCCCGGTAATTTCAAGGCCACTTAGGGATTGAAGATGGCAGGCTTCGCTAAGTTATGGGCATGAGTGAAATATTCCAGACTAACCCTATCCTTGTTTCTAAGGTGGCTTGGGAAACGGATCCTACGGCTGTCCAAGCCTTAATTTCGGTATTGGTTGGGCACTTACCCCACCCCCAGGGAAAGCTATGTCAGGACTCGCAAACTTCTTCAATACTTCTATGCACTGAAGAGTTTGGCTTATCTGGGTCTGGGCCGAAGAACCGCCAAAAGTCGAGGTCTATTTGTTCAATGCAGTCTTTACCTCTGCTGCAAGTGGGTCGATTGCGACTCAGTAAGGAGTTTGATCAAATGCAGGGGGCTATCAGTTGGGAGCATACCCGTGCGGATGGACAAGCAATACGTTCGGCCAAGATCGGGGGGGACACGGTTTTGTGAAGACGCTTTCTAGCTGTGAAGTTAGAGGAAGGTAAGAAAGGTTCTACCTCCCTGCAGGAAGAATCGATATAGTTAGACAGCTTAGCAATATTGCGGCTAACCACATGAGTTTCTTTCACCTGGCTTAATTACTGAAAATGAAAGATTTTTCAATGCTAAATTCAGCGCTTAAAAGATTCAATAAGCCTGCTATTAGGGGAACCCTGTGGAACTTTATTGATTTTGGGGCGAGACAAGGCATTCGGTTCGTTGGAAACATTATTTTAACCAGGCTGTTGATGCCAGAATATTTTGGCATTATGTCCCTTATCAGCAGCCTGATGATGGGGATTAATCTGTTCTCCGATATTGGTATTCAGCAAAATATAGTACGTAGTAAACACTATAATAATCCTGATTTTCTTAATACGGTTTGGACCCTCCAGATTATCCGTAGCTTTTGTGTCTTTGCAGTTATTGCCATAGCTGCGTTTCCAGTTTCCTACTTTTATGGCGAACCGATATTAACTCCTTTAATCATTGTTAGTGGGTTCTCGGTTGTAATATTCGGCTTTGTTTCCACCAAAATTCATATCATGTCAAGGCAGCTAACCCTTGGCTGGAAGACATACATCAATGTTACCTCTTATGTAGTGGGTCTTCTCTGTATGATTGGCCTGGCCCTAGTGCATCCCTCGGTTTGGGCATTGCCGATCGGTAATCTGGTGGGTACGATTGTTAAGGTGGCTTTATCCCATTTCGCTCTACCCGGCCATCCCAATAGATTAGCCTGGCATCGTGAGTATCTTGATGAAGTATTTAGTTTTGGGCGGTGGATTTTAGTCTCTTCTGCCACTATGTTTTTCTCTGAGCAGTCGGACAAGTTTATTCTCGCCAGACTCCTCTCCTTTAGTGTGCTAGGTGTGTATACGGTTGCCATTTCCTTGGCCCAGATACCTCAAGGAATCATCAAAAGTCTTAATAGCTCAATCTTCTTTCCACTGGTTTCACAGAATGCTGAGCTACCGAGACATGAGCTGCGACGAAAAATTTTAGCTAAACGCCAGATTGTGTTATTGGCTTTTGCTGGCTTTATCGCTGTAAGCGCTTCGGTCGGAGACATCCTGATTGCGTTAGCCTATGACGATCGCTACTCCGATGCGACCTGGATGTTTTCCATACTATGTCTGGGGGTGTGGTTTACGGTGCTGTTTTACACTTCAGTGCCTTGCCTTTTGGGAATTGGTCAATCGGTATACCTGGCCCAGGGCAACTTCGTTAGAATGCTGATGATGACCATCGGTATTTTTGTGGGTTTTTATCTAGGGGACACCCTTGGGGCCATTTTGGCGATCGCCATTAGTGACTTTCCGGGTTACCTGGCGCTGCAAAATGGTCTGATCAGAGAAAGATTGCATTTATATCGTCAAGATTTGCTGATGACTGCAGCTTTTGTGGTTTTCGTAACAGCACTTTTGGGTATACGTTACTCAATCGGTTTTGGCACCCCCTTTGACCTACTATTCACCTAAGATATCTATTTGAATTGAAGAGGCCGGAAAGAGTGCATAATAATAGTCCCGTATTTGATTAGCAGGGGACTATATTCATGGGTCGTGCAAAGAAGGTTGTCTTAGCCTATTCTGGTGGTGTGGACACTACGGTGTGTATCCCCTACCTGATGAAGGAGTGGGGAGTTGAAGAAGTCATCACGCTGGCGGCGGATCTTGGCCAGGGCGATGAACTGGAGCCCATTCGAGAAAAAGCATTGGTCGCGGGTGCTCAGCAATCTCTCGTTGCAGACCTGACCGAAGAGTTTATTCGAGAGTATGCTTTTCCTGCGATTCAGGCTAACGCCCTTTATGAAAATCGGTATCCGTTATCAACAGCTTTGGCCAGACCTCTAATTGCTAAAGCTCTGGTAGAAGCCGCAGCGGAACATGGGGCAGATGCAGTCGCCCATGGTTGCACGGGTAAGGGCAACGACCAGGTGCGGTTTGATGTGGCAATTGCGGCTCTTAATCCCTCGCTTAAGGTTTTAACTCCGGCCCGGGAATGGGGCATGAGTCGGGAGGAAACCATTGCCTATGGTGAAAATGCTGGACTGAGCCTGCCGGTGAAGAAGTCCTCTCCCTACAGTATTGATCGAAATCTGCTGGGGCGCAGTATTGAAGCGGGGCCGCTGGAAGACCCCTGGAATGAACCTCTGGAAGAAGTCTTTGTCATGACTAAAGGGATTGAACATACTCCAGATGAACCGGAATACGTTGAAATTGGCTTTCAGCAAGGAATCCCCGTTAGTCTGAATGGCAAGGAACTGAACTCCGTGGCATTGGTTAGCCAGCTAAATGACCTGGCTGGACGCCACGGGGTGGGGCGAATCGACATGCTCGAAAATCGTCTGGTAGGGATTAAATCCCGAGAAATTTATGAAGCCCCGGCCCTGCTGGTTTTAATTGATGCTCACCGGGATTTGGAAAGCCTGACCCTCATCGCCGACGTGACTCAATACAAAAGGGGCATCGAGCAAACCTACAGCCAACTCGTCTACAACGGTTTGTGGTACAGCCCCCTCAAACAGGCCCTGGATGCCTTTGTTCGTCAGACCCAAGAGCGCGTCTCAGGCACCGTTCGAGTGAAGTTATTTAAGGGAACGAGTCGCATCGTTGGTCGTAAGTCTGACAAGGCGCTTTACAGTGAAGCACTGGCGACCTACAGTGCCGATGACCAGTTTGACCACAAGGCTGCAGAAGGGTTCATTTATGTCTGGGGTCTGCCTACCCGCGTTTGGTCCGAGAAACTGCGAGAAGGTTAAGGTTAGCCCACCCTAAAGATGTTGCTTTGTCTAGCACTGGCCTGGAGTTTGCCGTGGGTCAATGCGTCAAGCAAGCAGAAAAGCCAGACGGGAACATGACCTGAAGCTCTTACTACCGCAGTTCATGAATCATCTGGCCGGGGTGATGTTTGCTATACCTATAAAAAACTGGTCTTGGGCGTTTGCCTGAGACCAGTTTAATAATCCATTACGCGGGTTACTCGTACATCTAATTCAGAAGCTCTGGGGTGGACCATTTCAGCTTTGTGGAGTGCCTCCCGGCTGGCAGCCTGTTTAGAATTAGCATTGACTTCGTATCGTTCTGAGAAAATGTGAGGCGAAGCGTTTGGATTTCCTTCGAATTCCAGGATGTCAACGAATGCTTCGAATACGTGGCTCATGACTCTAACCTCCAAGGTCTGAGAGCAACTGGTTTTGAATAATTTCAGTATAAAAATGCCGTCTTTATATATGGAACCTATGACATGGTTCTCAAGATCCTGTAATAACTTGATGAAAAAAACTCATCAAAATTAACTCAAGATTTGCTCGACTACCGTTTTAGCTGAGTAGCTGACTCCGGCTGTGCCTTCCCCAGGGTGGGTTGAATCTCCTACCAACCAAAGGCCCTCTATGGGCGTTCGATTCGCAAAGCCAAAGGGGCCAAAGGTGCTGACTCGCATCCCTAAGCCCCCGACAATGCCATTGTGACGGGCGGTGAAGCGAGCAAAGGTGCGGGGGGTTGCGGCCTCTACATGCAAAATGTGGTCTGGAGTAAGGTCAAAGTAGCTGGATAGACGGCGGATGGCACCGTCAATATATTCCTGTTTAAGGGCATCGTAGATATCGGTGCCCCACCACTGGAGGGGGTCTGTAAAGGTAGAGGCAATGATGGTGGCTCGACCACCCCGGGCTCGACCATCACCAGGATGGCTGACCGATACGAACAACGAATTGTTTTCCCCAATTGGCCCATCGTAGTTGTAAAAGAACTGGAGATGGGGAGGGCAATCAACGGGAATAGCTGCCTCATCAACTCCCAGGTAAATGACAAAGGCACCGCTGGCTGGGGGCAGAGCCTCCACCCGACGACCATAGCCTGAGGGGACCTCTCTCCCCAGCAGCTTGACTAAATTTTGAACGGTGACATTGGCAACGATGTGCCCTGCCGGTTCTACCCATGTACGCCCGGATTTTTGATTTTGCACCGTGACTCCTGTTACCCGCCCGCCCTGGGTATGGATATGCTGTACGGTGTGACGCATCTCCAGGAGGCCACCGTCCCGGACCAGGGATTTTTCCAGCAGGTCACTGAGCACTTGCATACTGCCTTTGAGATGGAACAGCCCTCGGGGAGCTTGAGATACCGCCAGGGCGGTGGCGGCGTAGAGTAGGGCGGTTTCTTCTGCATCTACCTGGGAATACAGTTTGAGTTGCAGGTCCAAAAACGTTTTCAGCCTGAGATCGCCGGCTAAATTCAGACGCCTCAACACATCTCCTACGGTGGAAAAGGTGTAAGGCAAAGTCACCAGGGTTTCAGGGCGCACAGCCTGTACCAGTTGCCAGAAATCCCACAAATTCCTGGGGGGTAGTACAGGCTGGCGGGCTTGAAACTGCCAACTGACTTCAAACAAAGATTGCAAAAGCTGCCAGAATCGATGGCTGCCGGGGAACTGCCGCTGTCGTTCAGCCTGCCAGGCTTGGGGGTCTCGCCAGACATTTATGGGCACCTGCTCCCCTGGTAAAAACACGGCGCAGGCGGGATCACAGGGAGTAGCCTGGGGCAGAGGCAGATCTAATTCTGAAAAAATCTGATGATGAATGCCTCCAGGCTCTAATCCCGCCACCTGGGTGGCTCCCACATCAAAGATAAAGCCCCGTCGTTTGAAGGTAGAAGCACAGCCGCCGGGCACAAGAGCCTGGTCAAAGACCTTCACTGGATAGCCCTGTTTCGCCAGTAATGCCGCCGCTGTTAACCCGCCAATGCCGGCTCCAACTACGACGATCTGCTTGTGGGAAGGGGAACTGACCATAGACTGTTACATTTCTTTACCTTTTTCTAATTTTAGCCTACGCCGTCTCCGTCCAGGATATTGCCGGGCAAATCCTGATGCTTAGCCCGGTAGAACTTTTCATCAAGGAATTCACTCCCGAATAAGGGGGGTGGCGATGGAACTGACCTAAGGCTGGTTGGCAATGTTTTCTCAAACCACTCTCTCAGCCAAAATGGATAGGGACACTCACCCCACAGACCCACCGTTTTTCCCGGTCATGGGAAGCGCGACAGCGCCATGACCGGCCCTCCCTTCTGGGATGTCCGTATCGTAAAGACCTGGGTGGACCGCAATCCCCCCAACGGTCCACCCTGCTTTCAATCAACCCCTGTGGTCTACTCCCTCTAAGTTTTCTGGATTCTGGGAGCCCTTCGAAAAAGCGGCCAAGGCCGCCGGGGTCTCAGTAACCGAATGTGACGTGCTGCTTAACGCTCTGGAAACGGAGCAGCTGCAGCAATATTCTGGATCAAGCTAGTCTACAATGCCCAATTTCCGGCCTAACGGCTGTGGTGCTGGAATACCTCCTGCGAAATTCTGACTTCAACAGTCGTACGGGGCGACAAGATGAGTCACTTTATTTAGCTATAGGGAGTCGTCTATCCAGCCGCAGGAACAATCCCGGTGAAATCTTGGCGGATCTGTTTGAGGAAGCTCTTCTCCGCATTTAGGGCATTTTCCTGTAAAAAGTGAATGCCAATCTAACAGCTCTGCTCGTTGTTCCATTGTGAACCGATCGGCAGGAGTCACGATCAGCTCATCCCCATCAAAAGCTGTATCCCCAAAACTATCGTTCTGCTTACGGCAGTTCCTAGCCGTTTTACCAGCAGTCGTTACACTGTAATCAGTTTCTTGAGCGTATTCTTATGAAGCTGAGTCAGGGACTTCTGGTCCTGGGAATTATTGTGGTGGCTGCTGGAGGGCTCTTGTTTTGGGCCTACAGTGCTGCTTCCGCACCGCTACCAGATGGCTTTCCGCCACCGACTGCGGATGGCGAAATTGAGGTCAAGTCTTATCCGGAGTACCGAGCCGCCACTGTCAGAGTGACGGGGAACCTGGCCTATGCTTCCTCCCGTGGCTTCTCCCCCCTCTTTCGCCACATCAGTAGTAACGATATATCCATGACTGCTCCCGTGGAGACTCGCTATCCCACCGCTACGTTGCAGGATGGCTCTTCCACTGAGGGAGAAGCAGCAGTGTCCTTTCTGTACCGCAACCTGGATATTGTCCCCCGGGAGGTGGCCCAGGATGTTCAAGTGGAAGACATTCCTCCCATGACCGTAGTGAGTCTCGGGGTCAGGGGAGGCTATGACTACGACATTTATACCAGCGGAGTTCAGCGGCTCCAGGCCTGGCTGTCAGAGCATCCCGATTACGCCGTTACGGGTCCACCTCGACGATTTTTCTATGATGGGCCGTATATTCCCGACCCGCTGAAACGGAGCGATATCCAAATTCCGGTGGAACGACGATAGTTTGTCGCCGCTGTCTCAGGGCATCGGTCTGGGAGCTAAAGGTAGAAACAGACTGGAGTCAATGGTCATCTGCACAAAGCTTTAATCAACAAACCTGGTTGAATCATTGCCAAAAAACTATGATGAGTAAATAAGCCATTTGCATAAATCTATGGA
>CAZPYG010000120.1:0-7781 GCA_964590465.1 uncultured bacterium
CGGGGCATCTTCAGACCAAATCCATAAATCGAGGTTCCCTCAAGGAGAATCCCATGGCTGTAAAAGACCAGGTCGGCAGCTTTTGTTGGTGGAGCTTAATGACCAAGGATGTGGCCCGAGCCAACGACTTCTATAAGGACTTATTCGGCTGGCAACTGGAAGCAATGGACATCCCAGGTCAAGCGCCATCCACCATCTATAACGCTGGTCGAGGCGGGTTTGCCAACCCCGTGCCCCTGGAGCCAGATTTTCCTGCCCCCAGCCACTGGATGACCTACATTGTTGTAGAGGATGTAAGCAGCGCCTGTCAGTTGGCCAAGCAACTGGGGGGAGAAGTGTGCGTTCCGCCCTTTGATATTCCCACCATCGGCAAATCCGCCGTGATTCAAGATCCGGTCGGTTCTGCGTTCCATATCTTTACCCCGGCCCAGGATGACGACAACCTGAACATGATTGGCGGTGACACCGGAGAAATCTGCTGGATGGAACTGATGGTGGACGACCCGGCTCTCATTCTGCCCTTCTATGCCGGACTATTTGGGTGGGACTTTTCAGCCCCCATGCCGATGAATGGCGGAGAATACATCAGCTTTGAAGCGAATGGCAAACAGGTGGGCGGTATCCTGAAGCGCCCGCCGGGAGTTCCCGAAATGCCGCCCGTGTGGATGAGCTACTTCTCAGTACCCTCTGTAGAAGACTGGTCAGAAAAAGCCCAATCTTTAGGGGGAAAAGTGGTGATGGCCAGGACAGAAATCCCTGAGACGGGATTTTTCGCCCTGATCGAAGATCCCACCGGGGCGATGTCTTATCTGTTTGAGTGGGCTGGGACATAAACCTTGCCAAGGTCCAGCAGGGGAGCTTTGTCTGGGAAAAGTTATCGTTTTCGAGTTGGCCTTAGGAGATTCCTGAGAAAAAAGTACCAGCCGGAGGGGCGAAGCATCTGGCCAACAACTATTTGAACAGTCACGTCAATTTCCTCCCAGATGCTTCGCCCTTACTGCAAACGTTCAACGTTCGGTAACTTCTTTCTCGCAGACCACCTAAATATCAGCCAGACGGAAACCGTAAAGGAGATCGCAGCCAAGACATTCACAAGGGGCATTAATCCTATGAAAGTTGCTTTTTTTAGTACCAAACCTTACGACCAAAAATCATTTGAAGCAACCAATAACGGTTTCAACCACGATCTGGTATTCTTCGAGCCTCGCCTAACCCCGGCAACGGTAGCCCTGGCGGCAGGGTTTCCCGCCGTATGCGTATTCATCAACGATGACCTGGGGGAAGCCACCCTGCGCACCATCGCCAGTGGCAGTACTCGCCTGATTGCCCTGCGCTGTGCAGGCTTCAACAATGTTGATTTGGAAGTCGCTAAAGAGCTGGGTCTCACTGTGGTGCGGGTGCCCGCCTATTCTCCCTATGCCGTGGCAGAACATGCCGTAGGCCTGATTCTGATGCTGAACCGCAAGCTCTACCGGGCCTACAACCGGGTGCGGGACGATAACTTTGCCCTTAACGGCCTGCTGGGGTTCGACATCCACGGTAAAACCGTCGGCGTGGTGGGTACCGGCAAAATTGGCCAGTGCTTTGCCCAGATTATGAACGGCTTTGGCTGCAAGCTCTTGGCTTACGATGTGTACCAGAATCCTGCCTGTCTGGGTATGGGTGTGGAGTATGTAGACTTGCCGGAACTACTGGCCCGGTCTAACATCATTTCTCTCCACTGTCCTCTGCTGCCCGCGACCCGGTACCTGATCAACGGCGAATCCCTGCAGCAGGTGCAACCCGGCACCATGCTGATCAACACCAGCCGGGGGGGATTGGTGGATACCCGAGCGGTAATTGATGCGCTGAAATCCGGGCAACTGGGTTACTTTGGCACCGATGTGTACGAAGAGGAGGAAAACCTGTTCTTTGAAGACCTCTCGGGTACCGTTATTCAGGACGACACCTTTCAACTGCTGCAGTCGTTCCCGAATGTGGTGATTACAGCGCACCAGGCCTTTTTTACGGAAGACGCTCTGGGCAACATCGCGCAGACGACCCTGGGCAACATCAGTGATGTAGAAGCAGGAAGAGCTTGCAGAAATGTAGTGTGAGGGAATGTCACTAAGCCCCATAGATTATGCTGTTGGGCCGTAACGCATCGCTAACGGTATCGGGCTGCATAACAAGATGTTGCCGTCTACTCCCCCTTTAATAGGCCAATAGCTATCCTTGAATTAGTTCAATGTTTTCCCTGGTAAATGAACGTTTTGTTCAGGGAGGACTGGGTGAATCCACAAAAGTGCCCAGATTCAAAACTCTATATGATTCGTTACTGCCAAAACTGGGTTCGGAATGGAACCGCTGGCCTGATTGTGTTAGCGGTAACGGCCTGTCAGGGAAACCCCTCAGGAACCAATAGTGAATACAAGGGTTTCGAGGTTAAATTTCTGGTGGGGAGTGCCCTGGGAGAGTTCTGCGAAGAAGCGGCCACTCGCTTTAACCAGCAAAACCCTCAATTAGAGACGGGGGAAGCCTTCTACCTTTCCTGCGAGGCCATGGGAAGCGGTGACGTGGTCAGCACCCTGCTTAATCTGGCCGGGCAATTCAAGTCAGGTACCCTGCCGGAGGATGCTCCGGAATTTCCGACCCTACTGTCGGTAGATGGGGAGATTTACCACAGCCAGCTGCGCTACCAGATGGAGCAGCTGTTTCCCGGTCAAAACTACATTCCCCAAATTACCGATGCGCCCCTGTTAGCCAATAGCCCCATGGTGTTCATGACCAGCGAACCCCTGGCACCGGGGGTGGAGCAGACGGAAGACCTGTTTCAGGCCCTGGTGACGGCCCAGACCCACCAGGATTTAGACCCGACCAGTCCGGCCCAGAACATTTACTACGTCCACACTGCCCCTACCCGGTCTAATTCGGGCCTGCAGACCCTGGTGGCTCAGTTTGCGTCCGTGTCCGGCAAACGACCGGAAGAGCTGACCATCCAGGATGTCGAGGCCAACCAGGATGCCGTGAAGCAAATCCAGAGCAAAATCACCCGCTACGGCCATTCCACCAGTTCTCTGGCCCATGCCATGGTGGAGAATGGCCCCTTCTGGGCTTCTATTGGCTCAGTGTATGAATCCTCGGTAATTGCGGCGAATAGCGATCGCACCTCCTCCACCCACTACGTCGCCGTGTATCCTAAAGCTACCTTTACCTCCAACATGCGGGGGATTCTGCCCAATGCCCCCTGGGTGAGCGACTCGGAAAAAGCAGCCGCCGAACAGGTGCTGGCCTATCTTCAAACCGAGGAAGTGCAGCAGATTGCCACGGACTTTGGGCTGCGACCGGGGGTGCCGGGGGTACCCCTGGGGCCGAAGTTCGACTCTCAGTTTGGGGTCAATCCCCAGGCCAGCTACGATTCCTACCGTCCCCCGGAACCCCAGGTGGTAGAAGTCATGCTGAAGACCTGGGAAGCGGCAGTGAAAAAGCCCTCCCTGGTGGTGATGGTGGTAGATTCCTCGGGGTCCATGGAGGGCAACAAGCTGCCCGCCGTCCAGAGTACGCTGCAAAGTTATATCAGTAGCCTCGGTCCCCAGGACCGCATGGCCCTGATCGACTTTGACTCCGACATTCGCGAACCGGTGCTGGTGGATGGCACCCCCGAGGGGCAGCAGCGGGGGATGGAATTCATCAACACCCTGCAGCCGGAGGGGGGCACTCGCCTTTATGATGCCGCCCTGGTGGCCCGTGACTGGCTGCGGCAGAATCGCCGCCCCGAGGCCATCAATGCGGTGCTGGTGCTCACCGATGGAGAAGACTCCGGATCGCAGATTACCCTCGATACCCTGGGGCAGGAACTGGAAAAAAGCGGATTTTCCACCGATGAGCGCATCGCCTTTTTCACCGTCGGCTACGGCAGAGAGGGGGACTTTAACCCGGAGGTTCTGCAGCAAATTGCGGAACTCAACGGCGGCTACTACTCCAAGGGAGACCCCGAAACCATCAACCGACTGATGGCCGACCTGCAGCTGGAATTTTAGGGGGTGATGAATGAGTCTGAAAGTTGCCAATCCCCTGCACTATCCCCTGGCGGTGCTGGCGGGGGGAGTGGTGCTGTTCCTGGGGGTGAGGGTTGCCCGGCTACCCAGCCTAGTGGTGATTCCCGCCGCCATCGCCATAGCCGGAGTGGGGACGGTGATTCGCCACCAGCAAGAACCCGCCCTGCCGCCAGGGGTCAGCCCCCAGTGGCAGCAGGCCCTGCGCCAGACCCGGCAGCAGGCGTTAGACCTGACCCGACAGGCCGATGAACTACACCAGGAGGCGCAGCGGGTGCTGCTGGAAGCAGACCAGATCGAGCTGCTGGGTATGGTGGGCTATGCCTGCGATCGCACCCAGGAACTCCCCGCTAAAATCGAGCAGCTCACCCATCGTCTGCAGGGAAGGGACTCCCTGTTGTCTGTGGATGACCTGCAGCAGCAGCTGATGGAAGTCCAGGAAAAGCAGCACCACAGTTCAGGAGTTGCCCAGGAGCAGTGGAATAAATTGGCCGACAGCCTGGAGCGCAACATTCTGCTGGCGAAACAGGGAGCCGACACCCGTGAAGCCCAGGTGGCTAGCCTGTCCACCCTGATTCTGGATGCCGCTGGCGTGCTGCAGCAGTTGCAAATTAAGCTGCGCACCAGCGACCTCAACAACTCTGCCGTAGCTGCCGAAATCCGTACCCTCAGTGATGAATTCAGCCAGGTGCAAGACAACATCTCGGTGTTGATGGCCGAGAAAGCTTAATTCCCCAAGCGCAACAGGAGTCCTGCAACATCTATGAGCCTTCGCACTCGCACCCTGACCTCCATGGGCATTGCCCTGGCCTCCCTTGGCCTGACCTATGCTCCCCTGCCCGGAGCCCAGCAGACCATCACCGTGGTCAGTGGTTCCGAGCTGCAGGCCCCCCTCGCGGTCCTGGAAGAACGCTTTGAGCAGAAGTACCAGAACATTCGCCTGGATATCGAAATTCAGGGGTCGCAGGATATCGTCAACAACTACATCGATGACCGCAACGACTTCACCCCAACCGTTCTGATTCCGGCCAACCAACGGGTCTTGGACGAGTTAGCTGAGCGCTGGCAGGCCCAGTCCGCCGAAAGCCCCTTCTACCGAGAACCTCAACCCATTGCTCAGACCTACCTGGTGGCTATTGCCTGGCCTCAGCGGGGCAAACTTCTGTTCCCCAACGGCCAGTTTCAGTGGAGTAGCCTGGAAACTGCCGTTACGAAAGGAAACTGGAGCGACCTGGGCGGTAGTGCCAATTGGGGCAGTTTCGACCTGGTGATTACGGACCCAGCCCGGTCTAACAGCGGTCAGCTCGCCCTCAGCCTGTGGTCCCAGGCTAAGTTGGGAAGTCAGACTATCGACACCGGCAGTTTCAACAGTCCCGAGCTGGACACACTGTTTAGCACCATCAAACGGTCGGTCTATCTGCCGCCACGATCCACTGATATTCTGCTGCAGGAATACATCACCCGTGGCCCTAACGAAGCCGATGTGGCCTTTGTCTACGAGAGCATTGCCCTGCACCGCTGGGAGCAGGCGGCCACCAGCCAGGGAGAACCCTACCAGATTTACTACCTTGACCCCACCATAGCCACAGTCTCCACAGCCGCTATCCTGAATCCTGACGTCAGCCGGGGCGAAGCCGAAGCGGCAGAGGATTTTGTGGAGTTTCTGCTGGCTCTGGAACAGCAGAGGGTATTTGTGCAGTTCGGGTTTCGACCCATGAACCCTGACGTGGATCTGCAGTCTGTGCCCGACAGCCCCTGGAGTCAGGGCATTCCAGGGGCGGAAGTGACTCCTGCCAGTCAGGTCACCAAACCTCCGGAGCGGCAAACGGTTAATGAACTGATTCGGTTATGGCAAAGGTCTCAATAAGAAGATTCTTCACATAGCTACGATACAGCTCTCGTCATCCAGGTATTGAAAAGCTTACTGCCTGCGAAATGCTTTAGGCGAAATGCCCACGATGCGCTTGAAGTGATAACTCAAGACCACTTCGACGACAGTATCCAAGGAGGTTCCATCGACTTCTGGCGCATCGCCGCCGACCCGCTTAATCCTCAGCCGACGCTGGTGCAAACGCGATACTCCGTACCCGTGACCCGTGGTGTTCATTCCCTGGTGCTGGTGCCGTAATTGGCCTTACTCTATACAACTGGATACCTATAACGCTGATACAGAACCCCGGTTTTTACTCTGGAAAATGCCGAATTATCAGCTAATCAATGCAGAAACCGGGGTTCTAGCCATACTGAACCGCTGTTCTACACCAAGTCCAGACCAGAAATCGTCGCTTTCCCCGAAAAAAAACTCCGGCCTGGACTTAGACGAGGTTGAGCCAGCCTTGTCCCTTAACGGACCTGACGCATCTGCCCGCCGGGGCCACCCAGTTGCTGCCGCAAGTCTGCCATGCCACGATTCATCATGCCGATCATCATGCCGGGAAAGGCGTACCTCAAAAATAGACCGATTGGGGTGTAGTACTGTCGCCAGATAAATCTGCTTTGATTTGGCCCAAGCGGCTCAACCAGCATGACAGCGCAATGATCCTTGATGGGCATCGTCCAGTTTTTCACGTTGTAGGCATAGGCTCTGGGGTAGTCCCAGTGCAGAATGGTTTCGTTTAGGGTGCCCATCAGACGAGTTTGGCAATACCGCTTGCTACCCGCGCCCCAATCACCCTCGTTCTCGGAGCGGGAATGATCGGTGGAACCGTCGTAAAGGGTGGGAAACCAACTGGCGATGTTTTTCGGATCTGTTACAGCCTCGAAAACCGTTGCGGCAGGGGCATTGAAGATAAATTCTCCCTCCATTTGCAGTGGGGCAGGGGTGAACTGGGCAGCGTCCAGTTCAACGGGTTGAACGGGTGTGGTTGGGTTTGCTTGGTGGTTTTGAGTCATGGGTTTAAATATAACTAACTGGTTGGTTTTTTGAGAGCTAAAAAAATTAGCCCTTCAGGACAAGCTCAGCGACCGGAGCCATGGCCAAGATCTCCTCAGGACGATTTTTGATCTTGGATGACACCATGCCGCCATTCATTACGTTAATCAGGGTTTGCACGGCTCGGTCTTCATCCAGGTTGTCTGGGCTGATGCCGAGTCGCTTCGCATCCCGCACAATTTGCCGGTAGTACTCGCCAAAGCGCTGGAAGCATTGGTCCGTTGCCTGCCGAATCTCCGCATTCGTGGTTCCCATTTCAACGACGATGTTGACAAAAGGGCAGCCTTGGTCACTGACATCTTTCCTGGCCTGGCCCTGGCCATGGAACCCCCGGAACCCGATGTGCTCGACCAACCCCCCCGCGACCCCGACGAGCCCATCCTGCGGCAATCCGACCTGAGCCGCATCGCCCTGGAATCCAGCACCATCTCCTGCTGTGCCCTGGCCACCTACAGCTACAGCCTGGTGCGCTATGGCCAGGGCCGCAAAGCCAGCACCACCCTGTTCATGAGCCTCACCATCGGCCAGATTCTGCACACCTGGAGCTGCCGCTCCGAAACCCACAGCATCTTCGACCGCGAACAACTCCCCCGCAATCCCTACGTGGAAGCAGCCATCCTCGGTTCCCTCGGCCTGCAAATCTTGCCCATCGTAATTCCCCCCCTGCGCAACCTGCTCCAGCTCGCCATCCTCGATCCGGTGGATTGGGGCGTGGTGATGAGTACGGCGATGTTAGCGCTGGTGATTAATGAGAGTACGAAGAAGGGGGAGTTTCCGGTTAGAAAGAAAAACAAGGTAGGTGAGGTGGGTGAGGT
>CAZPYG010000120.1:7881-15558 GCA_964590465.1 uncultured bacterium
GGTGAGGTGGGTGAGGTAGGTGGGTAGAGGGTGCAGGGTGCAAGGTACAGGGTGTAAGGTGCAGGGCTGGGAGCCCAGGTATTACGAAAAAGCAATTCAACAAAACCCTAAACCTTGAACCTTAAACCTTGAACCTCCTCCACCTCACCCACTTCACCCACCCCACCTACCCACCCCCAAGTCCCATGCGTAACAACTTCATGTTCACCTCCGAATCCGTTACCCCTGGCCACCCCGACAAGCTCTGTGACCAGATCAGCGACGCCATTGTGGATCGCATGTTGCAGCAGAACTCTCAGGCGCGGGTCGTGACGGAATGTGCCGTATCTACGGGAGTGTTGTTTCTGGCGGCTCGGTTTGACCCCAATGCCACGGTGGACTTTACCCAGGTGGCGCGGCGGATTATTGACCAGGTCGGCTATGATCAGCCCCGGTTTAATAGTAAAAGCTGCACGATTCTCACCAGCCTGGAAGAAATGCCCGAACCGCAGCGGGAGCAGCCGGATATCGATCAGCTCTCGGAGTCAGAACTCGACCAGATTCCGGCGATGGATCAGGCGACGGTGTTTGGCTTTGCCTGCAACCAGACCCCCGAAATGATGCCCCTGCCCGTGGTGCTGGCTCATCAACTGGCGCGTCACCTGGATAGGGCAGGGCAGGAGGCTTTGCCTTATCTGAATCCTGACGGTAAAACCCAGGTGGGGGTGGAGTACAGGAACCGCCAGCCCAAACGGATTCACAGTTTGACCCTGGTTGCCAGCCAGAAAGAATCGGCCAATATCTCTCTGGAACAGCTGCGGCAGGATCTGCAAGAGCAGGTGGTCTCTCCGGCCTTTGCCGAGGAGGCCCTAAAGCCAGATGACCAGACGCGCATCTTCATCAATCCCGAGGGGCCGTTTATCAGCGGTGGTCCGGCTACCCATGCCGGATTAACGGGACGCAAAAACGGCATTGACACCTATGGGGACTACGCCAAACACGGCAGCGCGGCCCTCAGCGGCAAAGACCCCCTGCGCATTGACCGAATTGGCGCTTATGCCGCTCGCCATGCGGCGAAAAACGTGGTGGCCTCGGGCCTGGCCGATGAGTGTGAAGTGCAGCTCAGCTATACCATTGGCCTGAGCCAGCCCGTTTCCATCGAAGTGGAAACCTTTGACACCGGCAAGATATCGGAAGAGGAGATTATTCGTCGCATCGCGCAGAACTTTGACTTTCGGCCAGCGGGTATTATTCGGCGGTTTCAGTTGCATAAACTGCCAGCCCAGTCGAAAGAGGGATTCTTTCAGCGCCTGGCCGTCTTTGGTCATGTGGGGCGTACCGACCTCGACTTACCCTGGGAGCGAGTAGACCAGGAGCTGTAGTGAAGTGACCTACTGTTATTCTGCAGTTCTCAAAACGCTTATCCAGCATGGTTTCGGCCAGCACCGTCAAGATAGCTCCGGCTCCGATGTACTCAATCAACGAGACAAAACTGGCTGAAGCTCCAGCCAGCAGTAAACTTCCTAACCCTGCTACAACCCCCTGCACCAGCATCACCGAACTCCACAGCAGCAAAATTCGCTGAAACGAAAATCCCTGCTGCCGCATTCCGTCAGAACTCGACAGAGCCTCCGGAAAGTTGGAAATAAACAATCCTGCCAGCAGCGTTGAATTGATACCGGCTTCCGTCAACACCCCCGCCCCAATGGTCAACGACTCAGGGATGCCGTCAATCAACAGCCCCAGCCAGATCGCCAGAGGCGCATTGCCGTGTTCCTTTAATGTCGCCAGCATGTCGCTGGCGGCAGGAAGCTGCTTCCCCGTTTCCAGGTTTTTGAATGCTTTCTGAACCCAAACCATGGACTGCTCCGGGGAAAACCCCTGGCGTTTCTGCAGATAGGTGCTGATCATCTCCTGGGGGATAATGCGTTCGATGGCTTCCCTGAGTTCGGTCGACTGCTGCAGGAGTTCATCCAGGTCGTGTTTTCGCAGTTCCCAGACTTCTATCGGCCCCTTCGCCACCGCTGTAGCACTGTGGGGAGCCCCTGCCATGGGGGGTACCGGCCAGAAACGCCATGCGACTGAAGCTATCCCCCGGCGTTAGAGTCGCAAAGGACTGCATATTTTTTAGGGGATCTAACAACTGCACCTGCCCCTCATGCAGAATGTAAAGGCTTTCACAGGCGCTACCCGGTGGGTAGATGACCTCATTAGGTTTGTAATGACTAATCAACAGGGCCTGGGCCAGGCGGGAGCGGTCCTGGGGGGCAATCCTTTGAATCCCTCCATGCGGCTGACCCGGCGAAAAAGTTCCTCAAACTGCTGCGCCTGTTGTCGGTTGGCGTGGGCAATGGCGGTCGAGGGTTTACGCAAAAAGCCGCCATACTGGTTTACAACGTAATTAACGGTGGTAAAAAATAGGCTGCCGATGATAGAACCCGTTATCAGCTCCAGGATGTGGCCTTCTTCTACGGCATTGGCGACCAGATCCAGCACGGTGGCGGAGAGTAAAGCTCCAGCACCAAAAGCGGTTAAGGCTCCAATGATGCGCCCAGAGGGATGCCAGAACCGGGATGTGATAGTTCCCAGGGGCATTGAAGCGGCGCTGAACATGCCAGCCCAAAAGGCTTGTCTGATCACATCTATCATGGGCTCTGCTCCTACATTAGGAGATAGACTTGATTGAAATTGTAAGTAGCCAGCTTTATCTGGGCTCTCTAAAATTCAACACCAGCTTGTTTAAGGGATAGATAATACTCGATCCTTAAACCAGAATTAATCAAAGTCCCCCACCGGGCTTGTCAGAATAGTATCAAGTGATACGGAAGTCATGAAACGATGATTACTATTCAAGGATCAAACCCTCCCCATTTTCCCCGGGAAGTTGATTCGGCAAAACTTGATTTTGCTGAGTGGTCAAATCTGGTGAGGATGCAAATGCTGACCTGTCTTAACAAGCGCCTCAAATCAGGTGAAAACAGCCCATCCACAGATCCTTAAGAAGGATGTAATCGCTACCGAGTCTTCTGCAGCCCTGCTCAAGAAATGCAACCTAGCAAGCTATAACCTGATAGCCTCTGAGATGCGAAGGGAATCCGCTAGCTCATCCAGTTCTTCACAGCTGAGTTCCGGCAGGTACTTTTCGCTGAATTTGACTTTCCCCATTCTCGATATAGGCCAGATGTTTGTAGGTGATGTCGAGGGGGTCGTGCTGGGGAATCAGGTTCATGTGAGCATGACGAACCCCAAAACCATGAACCACCATGCCGACTTTCAAGGGCTGGTAGACTTCCATGATTTTGCGGCCAATCCGCTGACTAACCACCATGACCCTTGCCGCCAACTTATCGGGCAGATCGGTAAAGTGGTCGATATGCACTTTGGGAATAACGATGCAGGCACCCGGATAAATGGGCTGCAGTGGGATAAACGCCAGGGTCAAATCATCTTCGTAGACGAGGATTACCGGGCCTGTACTGTTGACAATGTCACAGAAAGGGCAGGATGTCATGGGTTGACTAAGTTCTCTGATGCCTAGAATATTCAAGCACTTTAACCAGCTTATCTGGGTAAGCTCAAGTTAAAGAATAGAACTAATATTTAACTCAATATGTTTGACGATTTATTCAAAAACCTACAGGATGTTGTTGCCGCCAAAGTTCAAGAAGCCGCTAAGGAATTAGAAGGCTTTTTCACGGTTCCCGAGGCTCAGGAGCCCTTCACGGCGATACGGCGATTCACAATAGACGATCAACCCCTCACCCAAGGTGGCATCACCTTCATTGGCGAGGGTTGCTGGCGGATTGAAGCCTACGGCGACAAATCTACCCTTTCGAGTATTCAAGAACCGCTACGGAAGGTCATTTTGTTTGAGGCATCAGAACCTACCCTGCCTGATGCCATCCTGGCCTGTCGATTTCAGGCCCGAGCATTGAACACCACAGACTCTATAGCAGCTGGGGCGCAGTCAAAAGGGGCAATGGGGAACCACTACCCGTTACTGGTCAACCCAGGTGAACCCCAATCGGGATTTTCAACTTTTTGAAGTGCGTAGCCACTTTAAACGAGACAGCACCCCTGCTAAAGCCCAGATAGCGGTGGAGTTTGCCAGCAGTGGCGTGCTTGAGATTCGGAATATTGAGTTACTACAGGCTCCAGTGAAAAGTTAAGAGTGAAGAGTGAAGAGTGAAGAGTGAAGGATGATAGACGCGGAGCTGCTTCCTGCAGGGTGGGCGTTTGCCGAAGGAGGTCGTAGGGCGTGGGGCGTGGAGAGTGGGTTGCCGGGTGTACCTACCACCTACTACTTACCACCTACCACCTATCACTGCATCTCTAGGCTTTCATTCTTTTATTAGCAGTGCCCAGCTCGTCTAGTTCGTGAAGGTACGCTTCCAGATCGGTTGCTGCTTTTTCCAGGGTTTGCAGCACGGCTTTATCAAACTGCTGCTGTTGAAACTTTTTCTGGGCTTTAGTGAGTTGGCTACTCTCTCGTAAGGAGTTGGCTTTGCCGATGGCGTAGTAAATCCGGGTAGACAGGTCCGTTAAGTCCATGGGTGCCCCTTGCTGGTAATGGGTCAGTGTGGCTGTAACCAGTCATCAATGATGTACTGGCAATCATACTGACAAGATTTCCGGCCAATGTCTGTAGAAATCCGGAAGTCTTAAAACCAGCTTTATGCAAGAAAGACAAATGCACCCCTGAGGGTAATTTCTTCATCTGTATCAGATCCAGATCCAAAAAGTGGAGCTTCCTTACAGGTAATACTCCACTTTTGGACCTGGGAAAGGTTGAATTTTGTTAGGGCATTGCAATATTCGTGCGATGGGCGAAGCGGTCAAGGAACTTCAACACCTCGTCATAATGGAAATGGATCTGGGGAACTCCGTTAGTGGACAAAACCCAACGCCCCTGACGGCACTCAAGGTACCAGGTTTGAGGTTCTGTGGCAGGCTCAATCCGGTGAAAACCTTCGTCATCGGAGGAGACGCACCTTAATCCACAGTCTGAGGCCTTGGCGAAAATTTTTGTTGGAATTTCAGTCATACAAACATCTAGACGTCTAGCTATTTTTTACTTCTGGAGTGCTGGGTAAAAATCGGGGAAGGAGTCAATAACCATCTCCAAAATACCGTAAATTAAGCTACGCTGAGAGACAGACTTAATCAATGCTTCAGAAATCCCAAATGATGATTTTTTTTTTATGATTGGCTAATTTTAGGATTTGGAAATGTTATCTGATTGCGGTTTCTCCCCTAGCGTGGGTAGCTTGTACCTTGCGGTAAGTTGTGACACAACAGATGGCTGATTTTTCTTCTCCCAACCCGTGGCGAGACTCTAACGATGGGCCAATCTACACCAGGTACTATGGTGAATTTTCGCCACAAAATTTAGCGTTTAACGCTAATTTGCAGGAATTTGCTCACCGGGTCAAGCAAATCGCTGTTGCCCAGGGGCAGGGGCGTATCACCGATTCCGAAGCTCTACGGCAGATTGAGCAGCTCTGGCAAGAACTGGGGCGCAGTAGAACCGGGTTAGGGCTGAGCTCATCCGATTAGGTGGCGCATGAGACAACAGCTTTACCAGGAATGCAGTGCTCTCAACTGGGGTGTCTTTTTCAACTGGTGGGCCTCCATACGGGTGAGCACATCATCCAGAATGGTGATGGCCTCGGCGATAAACGGTCCCTTGTTAAGCATGACGCATTCGGCCCGTTCGGCCATGGCGGCATCAGTCATTTCGCCCCGGGAAGGGGCACCGGTTTTCACCAGGTTCTCCAGCACCTGGGTGGCCCAGATGACGGGCACATGGGCGGCTTCGCAGAGCCAGAGAATCTCCTCCTGCATTTCGGCAAGGCGCTGATAGCCGATTTCCACGGCCAGATCCCCTCGGGCGATCATCACCCCAAAGGGACGCTTACCCGCCGCGTGGATGATCAGTTCTGGCAGGTTGCTGATGGCGACGGGAGTTTCAATCTTGGCGATGATGGCCGGGCTTCCCCCTCGGGCAGCACATCGCTGATCCAGTTCTGTTTGCAGCAGGTCAATATCTGAGGCCTGTTGCACAAAGGAATAGCCAATCAGGTCGGCGTGGGCGGCGACGAAGTCGAGATCCTGCAGGTCCTTTTCGGTGAGGGGATTCAGCGGCAAGACCGTACCGGGGAAGTTGAGCCCCTTTTCGGGTTTCAGTTTTTCGCCCTTAGGTCGGGCATGGGTGATCCGCAATAGCAGTCCCGTTTCCCCATTGGGCAGGGGATAGTGCATATCCTCAACCCGAGTGCGAATCTTGCCGTCGTCGATGTAAACCGGGGCATCCGCCGATAGCCGGTCCAGAATTTCAGGGATGGTGCAGGAGGTCTGGGCGTAAACAGGGGGATGCTCGGCATCCGGGTTGGTTAAATCCGGCGCAGTGCGGGACAACAGAATGTGGTCCCCCCGATAGAGGTGCTTCTGGTCCGGCGGCATCAGGATGGGACCGGTGCGGATTTTGGGACCACCCAGATCCATCATCACCTTGCAGGGTCTGCCGGTGTCCTGCTCGGCCCGACGGGTGTGGGCAATCATGGCGGCCCAGGCTTCGGCATCGTCATGGGCGCAGTTGATGCGTACACAGCTGGCCCCCCGGGCCACAATGGCCCTGACAAAATCGTAGTGGTGGGCCGCTTCCGTGGGCAGCGTCACCATGATTCTGACCTGCCGATGGCCGGGGGCCTGACCCAACAGCTTTGTGGTGTTGCGCTCCAGCAGGCGGTTACCTTCAAAGAACTCCTCCAGAGGTGGATGGACGACGGTCCCGGTATCGCCGCAAATGACTTTGAGGGTGGCAATGACCGCATCTAGATTGGGCATCACCCGAGCTTCGATGCGGCCCAGGGAAGACAGCCCCCAGGGCATCAGTTCGGTTTGTAGCGATCTCAAATCATGCCGCCGCAGGGCCAGATACTGAGCCAGGTTCAGGGCACTGGGCAGAAACTCTTTGCGCTGAATCTGCCCTTTCCACTGGTCAAAGATGGCGAGTCCTTCAGCTTCCACCGCCTGGCGTAAGGTCTGCAAGGTTGAAAGTAACTTGTGGGGACTGGGTGAGGTTGACGGTTCAACCACATCGAGTAGCTGATTTGCCATGGAATTCACCTCGGAACGCCTTTACATATAGTCTGAGACGAAAGGTTGCCGTTTCTGGGAAAGTTCAGAATTCGATAACAATCGTGGAGAAGGAGAGAGGAGAGAGATTGAAGAGTGTACGGTACACGCCATTTGAAGTCGTTGTAACGAATGTCGTTCAGGACGGCTTCAATGTGAATCCCCTATGCCAAAAGCGACCCGTACATCTACCAGGGAGTGTGCCCACAATGTCTCGGGTTGCCAGGCATCGGGGTCAAATTGGGAGTTGCGGCCCCGATGATACGCCGCCATGAGCCGCGATCGCACCTCCCCCTGGCTGAGCGATAGCAGCTTGTGCCGCCGCTGTCGCTGAATCGCCCGCAGTAATCCCAGCCCAATGAGCATATTGGCCAGCCGAAACTTCGCTCCCAACAAAAATGCCTGCACTTCTGCTTCACCTACTGGGTCGGTGCCGTAGCCGGTCAGCACATGCACACCATCATGGAGTTGCTGACGCCGGGGACCTTGACCAAACGGTTTGAGGTCATTGGCATCCAGGTGTTCGGCCCAGGTATGGCCGAGGGTGCCGGGGGGGAGCGA
>CAZPYG010000121.1:0-8396 GCA_964590465.1 uncultured bacterium
ATTCCGGTCTAGAGTCGAATGTCACTGATTTAAGGCTGGTGGGCAGTGCCCACCCTACGGCAGATCAAGGGTTTCGGCGATTTGCGAGGGCTATTTTTAGCTTATGTCAGTGACATTGGATCTAGAGTCTGAGATTCAGTGGGATCAATGGGAAAGCGAGGACTGGTAAAGCATTGAGGAATGCGCAACCCACCCTAGTACCCCCCCTTCAGACTGCAGGATACGGATAGTAGCATCATGATCGGCGCGGTCGAAGGTGGCGCAGCAGTCATCCAGCAGCAGGCAGTAATAGCCTAAATCGCTGGCATGGCGGTAGGTGGCCAGCACACAGCATTGGGTTGTTACCCCCGTAATGATGAGATGGGTAATATTTTGGCTGCGGAGCTTATGGTCGAGTGGGGTGTTGACAAAACAGGAATGGGCCGGTTTATCTAGTTGTGTCTCGTGGGGTAACGGGCGCAGTTCATTAATAATTTCAACACCTTGTTCTCCCTGGACTAGAAAACGTCCCATTTTTCCCGGTGCACCAATGGGCGAACCAGCGTTAGTATATCGGCGTTGTTTACTGGAGGTTAAGTCGGACAAATCAGGAGTGTGACTTTCGCGGGTAAAGATGACCATTAGCCCCAGATTTCGAGACCAATTCAGAAGGGTCTGGATCGATGGAATAATGGCTCTAATTGATGTTAAATCTAGATTTAGCTCGCTCCCATTGAATCCATCGGGATGGCAAAAATCGTTCTGCATATCGATGATGAGCAGGGCTGTGTGTTCTAGAGGTAGGTCAAATGGGTGGGCATGGGTCTTTATTTTTGCCATAAAAGAATCCAGAGATTAAATTGTTTTGATCCAAAACTTTACTCTACTTGTTACCATATTTTATATACTAGCTGTCTATAGAAAATAACCTTATGCCGAAATTTCCTGAAGCTGATTTTCACTATTGGCACACGTTGGCTAACTTGAGATCTATAGTTTGTTCTAAGCCAACTGCCTACTTCTGAATTTGAACAAAGTCAAATTGAATGTTACTGATTTAAGGCTGGTGGGCAGTGCCCACCCTACGGTAGATCAAGGGTTTTGGCGATTTGCGAGGGCTATTTTTAGCTTATGTCAGTGACATTCAAGTCAAATTTTTGTGTTGATGTAAATTATGTTCCGCTAGATCATGGCCCATTCCCACCGCCCAGAATCTGATATTACCCTCCGAGTCAAAGCGATTGAGTCCCTGCTCATCGAAAAAGGCATCGTCGATTCGGCCACCCTGGATACTATTGTTGATGCCTACGAACACCGCATTGGTCCCCACAATGGGGCACGTATTGTCGCCAAAGCCTGGGTAGACCCCGACTACAAGCAGCGACTGCTGGCCGATGGCACCAGCGCGATCGCAGAACTCGGCCTGACGGGGTTCTCCAGCGAGCACATGGTGGTAGTGGAAAATACTCCCCAGGTCCACAACCTGATTGTTTGCACCCTATGTTCCTGCTATCCCTGGGCCATTCTGGGTTTGCCGCCGACCTGGTATAAGTCCTTTGCCTATCGGTCTCGGGCGGTTATCGAACCCCGCAAAGTGCTGAAGGAGTTTGGCTTGGAAATTCCCGACGAGGTTGAAATTCGGGTGTGGGACAGCAACGCCGACCTGCGATATCTGGTACTGCCGGAACGGCCAGGGGGTACCGAGGGCATGTCCGAAGAGACTCTGGCAGGGTTAGTCACCCGCAACGCCATGATTGGCACTGCGAAGATTCAGCCCCCTGAACCACCTTCAACCCTTGCAGCTTAGGAGGATTCACCATGAACGGTCCCCACGACATGGGTGGCATGCACGGCATGGGACCCATACCCATTGAACCAGATGAACCCGTCTTCCATTCCGCCTGGGAGGCCAGGGTTTTTGCCATGAGCTTTGCCACCTTCTGCAACTATTTCCCGGTGGATGAAACCCGCCATGCCTCAGAACGAATGCCGCCGGGGGACTACCTCAGTTCTGCCTACTACGAGCGGTGGTTGTACGCCCTGGAACTGTTGATTACCGAGCACCATCTGGTCACTCCCGAAGAAATTGAGCAACGCATGGCTGAACTGTCCAAAGCAAATCCCTGAACCACTCTTTATCCAGACAGTCTCTTCAAATTGAAATAAACCCTGAGCCAGCGCCAGAAGCCTTGATGTCCTGTAGGGTGGGCATCGCCCACCACCCCTCTCGGCTACCCAAAGCGAAATCAATCTCCAACAAAACAAGTCCCAACCTCTTCTATGGCCATCGAAACCAGCAATGAGTGCATGAGTGTCCCCCAGGCTGAAGCCCTCCTGAGGACTGGCGCTAACTGCAGAGGCGTCAGCGATGACCCGCCCCGGTTCCAGCCGGGGGATACTGTGCGAGCAAAGGTTATGCACCCGGTCACCTACACTCGCCTGCCCCGTTATGTACGGGGTAAAGTCGGCACCATCGCCAAGGTGCATGGGGTGTACGTCTTCCCAGACACGGTGGGCCAGCGACTGGATACAAAACCTCAATATGTCTACAGTGTGCGCTTTGCCGCCCAGGAACTCTGGGGACTCGACGCCTCTCCGAAGGATTTTCTCTACATTGACCTGTTTGACGACCATTTAGACGCGATCTGAATCCTATGCAACCAACTCAAGATTCCTTTCCTGCAACGTCCTGCCATGGAATATCCAACGAAGATCAGGACCCCGGGTTCAATGCTCCCTGGGAAGCCAGGGCCTTCGCCATTGTGAATCAACTGGCTTCCTTTGAGCACTGCACCTGGCCGGAATGGACTCAATATTTATCATCGGAAATTGCCGCCACAGAAAAAGAAGCCCCTGGTTCAATGCCCTATTACGAACAGTGGGTCATAGCCTGTGAAAAACTACTGGCAGATAAAGGCCTGCTGGATGCTCAAGCTATCGACAAAAGAATTGATGAACTAGTAGCAGAACAGGAAGCGGAACATCACCATTAATAAACCTTGTAGCAGCCCAGGCAAATTTTTCAGGCGCGTCGACCTGAGATCTATCAGCGGATGGTGACTCCCTTTAGGGAAACGCCAGCCGCTAAGTTTCTGGCAGAGCCTTTAGTGCCCGAGCAGGGAACCACTAAGGTTGCGGCTATTCAGGCCCACAAAACGGAGGAACCCACTAGCCTTAGAGACGCCCTCGATATGGTAAGTCATGCCGCTAAGTTAGGAGTGAATCTCCTGGCCCTGCCGCTGCACTTTGGGCTATCGACCTGGAATCCTTCCGCCGACGAGGCCGCAGCGGCGGCAGATCAAGCCGATGGGTTGTTAAAGGATGTGGGTGCGATCGCGCAGTCCTACGGATGTGCCATTGTGTTGCCTATCATCGAACAAACGGCTGGTATTCTGTCCTCTTCAGCGGTGATCCTCGGTCCCAATGGAAGTGTGATCGGTCGGTACCGGCAGACTCACCTGAGTTCATCCATGCGCAACTGGGCTAAACCAGGGGATGATTTCCCGGTGTTCGAAACGCCTTTCGGACGAGTCGGCATTCTCCTGGGAGAGGATGGGCTTTATCCGGAACCCAGTCGCATCCTGGCGCTGAATGGGGCCGACATTATTGTTTGGTGCAGCGCCTGGACTCAACCTGCCGAACGAGAACTACTGGCCGTTCCCAAGGCAGAGGATAACCGCGTCTATCTAGTCTGTGCCAACCGCAGTGACTGCCCCTATCCCGGCGGCTCGTTTGTCGTACCCCCCAATGGATTCCCCCACTGGGATGTCAATGTCTCGGCACCTCCAACAACTCGCCATGGAGCGGTGATGCCGACCTACGCTCATTTGGCTTTGGCTCGCCAAAAGAGGATGATTCCAAAGGTCGATATGCTCCGCAATCGCCTGACTGAAACTTATACTCCTCTGGTGGAAATCGTTCAACACCACCCATGAATCAACCCATTATCCTGTTGTTTAGATGGGGCTTACAATATTGCGCCCCCTTTAGTGCTGGATTATTTAGATTTTTAGATTCTTACGTTTGCTGCTCTAAACTCAGATTTCCTCAGTCTTAAGTCTGCCGCTGTTACCGAGACTACTGTTGCTGCACTAGACGACTCTGGTGAAGTGAGCCATTATCTTGCACGATGACAGTCATGTGTCCAGTCTCAGCCAAGGTTTGTGAAGCCTTCTGACCCACCCAATCCATCACCTCAATGTAACTCGCCCCCTTAAACCCGCCTTGAGCTAAGGCATATTCAAATCCTTGACCCGGTTGCCATCATCCCAAAATGCTAATCCGCATTCATGAAGTGGCTGCATGGTCTGTCATTCTAAGAGACCGGCCAATTGCAACGTTGTGCGAACGAACTTCTCTGACCATCCTGATCACGGGATATTCTTCGGGTATGGGGCATGGAGAAATGGCTATGGGAACTGAGCGGTTTGAATATTTTGCCCAGTGCGATCGCATCCAATGCCCATCCGGCCAGGCCGCTTACGATCCCCCCACGGCCTGGTGGATGGCTCAGTGTTCACATCTGGCCTATGAGCCTAAACCCGTAGTGCGTCGGGCCTTAAAAGTGGCCGGATTCGAGCGCGTGTATTTCTTCGATACGCGGGGTACCCAGGGATATCTGACCATGCATCCGGGGCAGGGGCGGCCCTTTGCCGTTGTGGCCTTTCGCGGCACCGAGAAAAACTACCTCGATATCCTGACGGACATTCTCATCTTCAAAACCAAACTGCCCGACGCCGAAGACAAGCCGCCCCTGGAAAAAACTGCCTCTATGATGAAAAAGGCCGCCGGCCCCCTCAAGCTGTTTGCCCACGGTGGGTTTATGGAAGCCTTTTTGTGGGTGTGGGGAACGGCCCTGCCGGATGGGGATGAATATTCTGTGGAGGCCGAGTGGATCGGCTCACGGGGCGTTAGCAACCTGATTAAAGAAAAAATCAACCGCGACAGCACAGGCCAGCAGATTCCGTTATATGTGACAGGGCACAGCCTGGGCGGCGCTTTAGCCACCCTGACCGCCTACCATGCCCTGGTGCACCATGACGATGTGCATCTCTATACCTTCGGTTGCCCCAGGGTCGCTAACCGTCCCCTGGCTGAGCAGATGGATGCCAAACTGCAAGACCGGGCCTATCGCTGTGTCCACGGCTGGGATATTGTGCCGCGCATTCCGCCCTTTTTCAGCTATCACCACACCCAGCAGCTGGTCTTCTTCAACCGCGATCTACGGCGGGAGGTGCCCAAACGCAGGGCCCTGACAGATAGCTTAATTATCCTGCTGACGGTGCTGGAAACCCTGCTGTCGACGATTCTGGCGATTCTGCTGTTTCCCATTCCCAACCGAGTGGAAGCGGCGCTTGCTCGCCTTGTCTCGGGTAACCCACGCGCCGGTAAGGTATTTGTCCCCATCACCACCAACGACCACCGCATTGCCTGCTACATCAGCGCAGTGGAACAGGAACTGGGTTCATTCCCTCCGGCAGTGTGACCCGTCGTTGCAATCCAATCAAGCGCCCGGTTCCAGGCCCACCAGGGGTCTGCATCCTGGGCCAGATGCTGGCCTTTGGCACCACTGAAATAGCCCACATGCCCCCCGGCCTGGGTCAGCATCAGGGTGAAGTGGGGGTTAGCCCGATCGATCTGCTGCAGGTCCTGAATAATGGCGGGGTCAAACAGGGGATCATCGGCGGCGTAAATCATCAGCACAGGTACCTCCAACTCGGGCAAAAAGCCCAGGGGGCTACTGGCGGTGTAGTAGTCTTCCACCGTGTCAAAGCCCAGTCTGGGAATCACCAGATCCCGGTCAAAGCCATAAATTGAGTCAACCCGTTCTATGTCCGCCCTATCAATGGCCTCCGGATGGGCACCCTGGAGATCTGCCGCCAGCCGACTCAGGGTCCTGGCAATGGCCTGTTCCAGCAACCGCCCCCGGCGGGTCGAGACCAGGTACCGCAGCGACCGATTCGAGTCCAGGCTGGGGCACACTACCGCCACCCCGCCTATATCAGCCCGGTTGAGGGCTCCCGTTTCAGGCCAGTTGGCGGCCACCTGACCACCCCACAGGGCCAGTTGCCCGCTCAGGGAATAGCCCATAAACCAGTAGGGGGGCGGGCACCCCAGACGTTTTGCGGCGGCGGCCAGGGCCACATAGTCGTGCCCCTCGTAAAGGCCGTCAGAGGTCAGGGCCGGGGATAGCTGCCCCGTTTTGCCATGGCCTCGCCAGTCAAACAGCACCACCCCCAAGCCCCGGTGGTAAGCTTTGCGACCCAGGATCTTGAGAATCCACTGGTTCTCCAGATTGCCGGTAATGCCGTAGGTGGCAATCACGGTGCCCCTGGCCCCAGGCGGTACGGCCCACTGCCCAAAAATAGGCACCCCCTGATAGCCCTCAAATACCTGGGGCTGATAGGCTACAGAGGGCACCTTCAATGTCTTTTCCCAGGTCTGCCGAGCCACCTGGGCAATGTAGAGGGTCATCAAATATCCGTTGTTGAGAAACCAGGGGGGGATAAAAGCCGGCACGGCATAGTCCAGGTTTTTGGTATTCACGTTTTTCTATTTTCCCTAGCGTAACCACCCCACAGAGCGGTCAAAATTCCTTGAACCAGGATGCATGGCTATGCCCGACAGAACTGCACTTGCCATCAAGCATTCCTTTTTGTATTGTGCAACCCCTAAGACGGGTGGCCACATTTTCTTTTCACCCAAATAAATTTACATTTGTTAATATCATTATCTGAGAGATAATTCATAGCTGTTAATGACTTTTTTTAATTCCAGGGAACCGCTGCTGCGACGCAAACAAATCCACTTGGATATTCAAGACCTGCAGGGCCTGATTCAGTGGCGTTTAACCCTGAAGCAACGGACGCTTGTTTCCTGGCTTTATACCCGCATCGACCAGGTATTTTTGCTGTGGGGTTGGATTACCGCCGTCATCTTCCTCACCCCCCACTTCTTCCCGGCCATGAGTTGGGGCCGCCAGGCGATCTGGTGGTCCATGGTAACGTTCCTGGGAATTGCCGCCATGAACAGCCTGGCCTGGTTTTGGGTCAGAATCGAGCATTTTCGCTGGCTGATTTATCTCTGGAGTAGTCTGATGGCAGTGGGCCTGGGGTTAACCGACTACGGCATTGTGAGCGGATCGGGGTTCATTCTGGCCCATCTCTGTACCCTCTGGTTGGCCCTCTGCGCCCTGGGCTACGGTGTCATGGGCGTGGGGATGAAATCACGAACTTTTCTGCTAGTTGCCCTCCTCCATGTAGTGATAATTCCCGTCATCCCCCTGATGATAGGCCATCAATTTTTAGTGACGGCAGCCACAATTTCAGGGAGTTTGTTTCTCTTAGCCGAGGTCCAGTGGGACATGCGTCCTCCTATTACCTCACCGGCATTAACGGCTGACCAGCAAGCCTTTAACCGGGAACAATGGCGTCGTCGTGCTGAAGAAGTAACCTTCTCAGAAATGTGACAGAAGATATAAATTCATGGAGTTAGCCCAAGAAAGGCCCATAAGCGTAAATTTGTTTTTTAGGATGCAAACACTACGTTAAAAACCTGTAGGGCTTGATATTCCATAACAGGAGTTCTGCTGCTTGATCTGTGAATTGCCTTTCGAAGGAGAACGGTGTCAGAAAGGCATATGGTTAACTGTCACTAAGCCCCAGGGAATTACGTTATGCCATCGATGGTGCAGGGTTTTTACCGTTTCCCCTGCTTAGCGATAACGAAGGGGATGCGAAACCATCCACCAGAGCAGCCCAACGTTATCGACATCGCCCCCATGGGTCTGCTGACCTGGAATCTATCTATGTTTTAGGGTTATATCTGCAAGTTGATGTACCGACGGCAGTTCCTGCAATGGGCAGGGGGAGCAGTTTTGACGACCCAGCTTCAACTGAGGGAGACCCTGACCGTGATGCCCGCACCAACCCTGACGCCTGAACAAGCTCAGTCCATGATTCTCAAGGCTAAAGACGCCTGGCTCAGGGGCGATGCTCAGGCTTTTGTGCAGCTATTTTCCCCTACGGGAAAATTCATCGTACCCGGCCAAAGCTGGCAGGGTTCCTCAGCAATCGTAAAGGCTTTTGATCAATTCACGGCCACGCATCAGGTGAATGCCATTGATATTCACACCCTGGTGGTGCAGTATAACCACGCTTTTGTGGAATGGTACTGGGAAGAGCAGGAACGAGAGACGGGTAAAATTTCTACCGCAGAAGATGCGATCGCCATCGACTTCCAGGGCGATCAAATTCTTCGCTGGCGGGAGTATATTGATTCAGAGTCACCGCAAAATTAAATTAATCCCTAACAACGCATAACTTTGAGGCCACAAACTGCAGCCATGGTGGGAAAAATTTTGGTCTATGTTCTGATCTTTCTTGGCGTGGTGGCAACCGCCGTCACCCTCTACGGCA
>CAZPYG010000121.1:8496-15534 GCA_964590465.1 uncultured bacterium
CGGCACAAGCCCCCTTACGGCCTAAAACCTATGACCCGGCAGCATTAGCCGACCTACCTCAACCGGTGCAACGCTACTGCCGCACGGTGCTGAAAGACGGTGCCCCCCTGGTGGCTGCAGCCCATATCGAACATGTCGGCACTTTTAACATGGGCGAAGCCGAAGATAACTGGAAACCCTTTACCTCTGAGCAGTGGGTCATGACCCAACCGCCTGGATTTGTGTGGGATGCCCGCATTTCCATGGTGCCTGGGCTGGCGGCCCATGTTCACGATGCCTTTGTGGCCGGCAGCGGCGTGCTGGAAGCCAGGCTGTTGGGCCTGCTGACGGTAATGGAAATGCCCCCCAGCCCCCAACTCGACCAGGGGGAACTCATGCGCTACCTGGCCGAAGCTACCTGGTACCCCACCGCTCTTTTGCCTGGTCAGGGGGTGGTTTGGCACCCTGTAGATGACACCCACGCCAGGGCTACGTTGACCAGCGGCAACACCACCGTTACCCTGACGTTTCAGTTCGATGACCAGGGGTTGATTAAAACGGTGCGCTCAGAGGGGCGCTACCGGGAGGTCAACGGGGAGCAGGTGGCGACCCCCTGGCAGGGGCAATTTTGGGATTACCAGGGGCACGACGGTATGTTGGTGCCCCACCAAGGGGAAGTGGCGTGGATGCTGCCAACAGGCCCAAAGCCCTACTGGCGAGGACAGATTCGGCAGCTTAAATACGAATACGCCGAGTAACAGGTAACGCATCGCCCAGTGGTTATACTGTGGCTTTGCCGTGACCATAAACTTGCCCGATCAACGCTTTAAAAACTTGCGGTCTCCTACCTGGAAATGGCTGATTGGGTTGGCTATCGTGTCGGGCATGGCCTTTCGGTTGTGGAACATTGACCAGAAAGTTTACTGGCATATAGTACGTTCCTCGATACGCTGCGTAGCCTGAGGGTTGAAGACCCTCAGCATGCACCGCTGTACTTTTTAATGGCCTGGGGTTGGATGCAGGCATTCGGCAGCTCCATTTTTGCCTCAAGGCTGCTGCCAGTCATCATTAGCTTGCTCTCACTACCGATGATGTATCTGCTGGGACGAGAGCTGTTTGCATCTAGTGCTCTGGGATGGCTATCGGTTGCTCTGCTGGCTCTTTCTCCGGTGGATATTGTCTTGGCCCAAACTGCCCGGCAGTACAGTTTATGGACGTTAACCATAATTGTTAGTAGTTGGCTGTTGTTAAGGGCGATGCGTCTTAACCAACCTCGCCCCTGGCTGTTTTACGGATTTGCCGCAGCAATAGGGCTGTACAGCCATGTTTTTTTCTGTTGAATTGGGCCGCCCAGGGGCTTTTTACGCTCTTCCAAGGAAGCAGATTTTGGCTCAGGTTTGGGGTTGTCTCAGGCTTGAGTTTCCTGTTATTCAGTCCCTGGATAGGGATTTTAGTATCCCAGCGTGAACAGGCCTTAGTCACAACCGAGTGGGCCAGCAACCGGGTAGGGGCATCTACTTACCTGACCTAAAGTTGTATCCCCTACAGCTTGAAGCCAGTCATTGGATTTCGGCCAAGCAACAACTAAACCTTGTCCAAGTCCAGAAGTGGAGTTTTGCCTTAGAGAAAACTACAGATCTCGAGCTGGACTTGTTATAGTTCAAGATTCACCCAAACTTCTCCTCACGCTGGCCATGCCCGGGCCGTGGCGGGACGAGGCACCCGCGTCTCGCGTTGCAATTGGACGGACTGCTCATCCATGCACAGGACAGGCCGACTCGGATCGTATGGCTGAGCGTAAAGCTCTAACACCGCTTCCTGGTGGGCGGCAAACTCAGCGTCGGCGTCAGGTGGGATGACCCAGTCCTCGACTTTGCGGTTGGTCATGCCGTTTTTTTCAGCGTTTGCCGCACGGTTTCATGACTGACCGATTCTACCAAGCCGAGTTCAACTTTTTAGCGTTGACGCTGCACTAGTGGATGCTCAGGCTATTGATGAAAAAATCTATGGGCTACTTACGGAAAAAGAAGCGGAGCATCATCATTCAGGGCGATCGGTCAGTCCTAATACCGTTTCTCTGATAGTAAACAGGGCAAACGACCGTTTGCCCCTACTAATCATGGCTGTGTGAATGAGATCTGACCCTAGGGCGATTGCTACCCGATGTAATCCAATGCTTCAAAAAGCTCTTAATTATGATGCTCAGCGTATTCTTCCTGGCCATTGTGGAACGGGGGACGCTGCTGACCGGGCAGGGCATCAAGGGCTGGACGAAAGCCTTCTTCGGCACTGAGGGTTTGGGCCACACCGGTTAGCAGCACACCGTAGATGACCTTCGAGAAAATATCCGCCATGGTATACAGGAACTGACGGGTGACGGCCGCCCAGGCCCCCCATTCGGGGAACAGTTGGAAACCCAGGGGAACTAGATAAGCCAGAGGATACAGCGTCCAGGAAATAATCAGCACCCACCAGATGGTCAGCATGGACTTAGACGCTTTCAGGGGCATGCGATCGCGGGTATTGGCAATCAACCGACCCACCAGATACAAAATATAAACAAAAAAGATTGTGCTGATAGCGCCCCAGATCAGATATGTCGCCAGATTTGTCATTTGAAAGTACTGGCCAATGTAACCGGTATAAATCATCAGCAAACCCGCAATAACAAACCGGGTGCGGGTCTTTTTGAAGACTGCCGGGGTAACGCTCACCACAAACAGCATTTGGGTCAGCAGGCAGGGCACATCAATCGACCAGTTCAGGTAGCGATAACCGTTAGAAAACGTGCTGTCTGTAAGACGAAAGACTTCACCATCGAAGGCAAAGGCCTGTTCCCACCCCTGCAGTTGGCGAAACAAAATTAAAAGTGCAGAAACCATAACCACTGCAGACAACACAGAGGCTGGACGGTATTGGGATTCTGACCGTCCCATGGTCAGTACGAAATAAACAAACCCCACCGCCATGGCACCCACGCCAAGGGTCAGCAGGTGGGAAATAATGTCGTGCTGCAGTGGTGTATAAACCAGGAAATTCTCCAGATTTAAACCCTGGGGGAAAGCCTGGGCTTGCCCTAGCAAAGCACCGGAAACTCGGGAGAGTGCCGAGATGCTGCTGTCCTCTAATAACATTGCAAATTGACCTCTATCGTGTTGCTTTTACCAATCTCTTGAAGGCTACTGTTTAGTTCCAACCTGCTAGTTCATCACGGGAATATTTTTCCTTAAACTAGAATCTGGAAACTAAATCTCGTGATCGCGTCCAAGTCTAGAAGCAAATTTTTTGAGGTAAAGCCACAGGCACCTCGCTGGACCCGTACCTACCGGACTTTGGTGTAGGAACCCATAACTTGACAATTCTCTGTCAAGCCACAGGCCACTTGCCTCATTTGGCTTCTATAGAAGATGAAATTTATTTTTTGCAGAAGATAAATGTTCTGCCCGTACCTTACAAATTCAACCCTGTGGCTGAATCCATCCTTCGAGGGAGACTATGCGAGAAGGTTTCTCTATCTTTTGGTCAGTGCAAAATTTAGAAGAGCCAGATTTAGCTTTGCTTGGGCCTAATTTTTTTCCATAACTTTCTAAGTGATTATCCGCGAGAATTAGCGCTGCCACTAATCGCATCCCTCGCAGGTGCTATGTCCTGCGCTAGATGCACCAAAGGCAAAAAAAGAGTCATATATAAAAACACGAATGGCCTTAATCTCCTCATTTTTTTCCTATGGACGATTGATGGTGCCCCAGCGTCGAGTCAGTTTGCTCAACGGCAACCGGTGACATCAGGTGGCGGTCAGATTTCGCAAGCGTTAAAGATAGAAGGAATATCAAGTATGATTGAACTTTTTCACGGGCCTCAGGCGAGCAGCTTTGCTCCCTGGCTAGCCCAACTTTCAGGACCTGGGGTCAGTACCCCCGAAGAGGCCGCACTCATCTTCTCTGGGCCTCAGTTTTTTATTGCATTAGTATCCGGCCTGGTGTTGACCTTTGGCTTTCACCTGCTGTTGACTAATCTCTCGGTGGCGGCAGGCATTTCCTACGTCGGCCACTCTTCCTCCTCCAGCAGTTCTTCCAGTTCATCAAGCCATACCGGCAAAAAAATTGGCGTTGCCTTTGGGCTATGGACACTGATTACCGTCAGTCTGGCGATTTTCTTTGCCTGTCTGCTGGCGGTAAAGCTCAGCCTTTACAACAGCGCCCTGTTGGGAGCCATCACCGGACTGGTCATTTGGGGCACTTATTTCTGTTTGCTGTTCTGGTTTAGCTCCACCACCGTTGGTTCCTTAATTGGCTCCGTGGTGAAGACGGCCACCTCCAGCTTTCAGTCCCTGGTGGGGGCTGCCACCGCCGCCGTCGGGGCTCGTTCCGCCGGTAACCAGATTGTAGAAACCGCAGAGGCCACTGCCGCCGCGGTACGCAAAGAACTGTCCGCCGGTTGGGATGGTTCACAGATTAAGGATTCTCTGCAAGAATACCTGCTTTCCCTGCGCTCCCCTACCATTAGCACCGAAGGGCTGGAAACCGAGTTTGAACGGCTGCTGCGGGAAGCCGACCTGACCTCCATGGCCGATGGCAATACCCTTGGCCAGGTCAACCGCGACACCTTTGAAAAGCTGGTCAGCAGCCGTACCGACCTGTCCCGGCAAGAAGTTAGCCGCGTGGCTGATCGCCTGTATGCCGTCTGGAAAAAGACGTTAGGAGGTTCCTCCAGCAGTAACTCAATTGGTGAGTTGGTCGATTACCTCAAGTCCGCCAACCCCCGGGAACTGGTGTCTGAAGAATTGGGCGACCGCCTGGATCAGTTTCTTGAGGAATATCGCCAGCAGCATCGCCAACAGCAGACTAACCCCCTGTCCCACGGCATGAACACCCTGATGGGCATCGTCATGGGCCGGGCCGACTTATCTGACCTGGATGTGGAAAAAATTACCGGTCGCATCAAGCAGGTGCAGCGGCAATTGAGCGGTCAGGCCAGCGCCCTGACTGAGCAGTTCAGCTCAGAAGAACGGTACAGCGCCACCAAGGCTGACGTTGAAAACTACCTGACAAATGCCTATCCCTGGCAGCTGCAGCCCCACCGTCTGCAGCAGGAATTTTGGGATGTCATTTACGACCCCTTTGCCGACCCGGGCCTCATGCGCCAGGAGCTGATGGGCCTGAATCGCGCCTTTTTCGCTGAGGTGCTGGGCTCTCGCGGACTGTTGACCCAGACCGAAATTTCCCGCGTCGCCGGGCAGCTGGAAGAGGTACGCCGCCGCGCCCTGGCGGAAGTCTCCGAGCGGTATCGGATTGAGTCTGCGAAGGATCTGCAGGTGAAGATCTACACCTTTCTGCAGGAAACTCCCCGGGACGAACTCCTGTCTGACATGGGTACCCAGGCCTTCCGTTCTTTGTTGGAAGACCCCTACGCCGATTCTGAAGATCTGCGGGAGCGGTTCTCTCCCTTTGGCTATGAAGCGTTTCTGCAGTCTTTGCAGAGCCGCAACGACATGAGCGATGGCGACGCCCAGCAGGTAGCCAGTCGCCTGGAAGGGGTGATGAACAACGTCCGGGCCGATGCTGAAGGCGTGCAGTCTGCCGCTAAAGCCCGGGTGGATAACCAGTGGCAGTCCCTGCAGCACTATCTGCAGAGCACCGGCAAAGCTGAACTCAACCCCGAGGGCATCAAAGCTGATGTTCGCACCCTGCTGAACGAACCCGACGCTGGCATTCACCGGGTGCGTCAGCGTCTGGCCCAGTTTGACCGGGATACCCTGGTGCAGCTGCTGAGCCAGCGCCATGACCTGTCCGAAGCCGAGGTGCAGCGCACTATTGATCAGGTGGAATCTTCCTGGCACAAGTCCATCAACGCCCCGGCAGCCCTGACCGCTCAGGCCAAGGCGAAGTACGACGAAGCCACCAGCGCCATCGAACAGTACCTGCTGGAAACCGGCAAGCCCGAGCTGAATCCCAAGGGCATTCGGCGGGATCTGGAACTGTTGATGAACAACCCCCGCATGGGGATGAAAGCCATGCAGCACCGGCTATCCGAAATGGATCGCGACACCCTGGTGCAGTTGCTCAGCCAGCGGGAAGACCTGTCTGAAGCTGAAGTCAATCAGATCATTGACGATCTTCAGGCATCGATTCGCGACCTGCTGCGCATGCCCCAGCGTCTGGCTCGCCGTGCCCAGGAACAGGTGATGTCCTTTGAGGGTGCCATGGAAGACTACCTGCGCAATACCAATAAGGAAGCCTTGAATCCAGAAGGCATTAAGCGGGATATGCAGCTGCTGCTGAATGATCCTCGCCTGGGGGCTGACCGGCTGCAAACCCGTCTCGCTAAAGTCGATCGGGATACCGTGGTGGCCCTGCTGGCCCAGCGCCAGGATATGACCCGCGAAGAAGCGGAAGCCGCCGTTGATCAGGTTCTGGAAGTGCGTAACCAGATCGTGGCCCAGATCCGCAACGTGCAGGAGCAGGTGAAGTCGATGGTTCGCGGCATTTTGACCCGCATTCGCAACTACCTGAACTCCCTGGATCGTCCGGAGCTGAACTATTACGGCATTAAGCGCGACCTGCAAACCATGATGGACGACCCCCAGGCCGGCCTGGAAGCGATGCGGATGCGCCTCGGCGACATGGATCGTGGCACCCTGATTGCCCTCATGAGTTCCCACGATGCCATTTCTGAAGCCGACGCCAACCGCATTGTGAGCCAGGTGGAAGACGTGCGCGACACCGCCATTCGTAAGGCTGAGCAGGTTGAGCAGGCCGTTGAAAACCGCATGGCCGAACTCAAGCACCAGGCCCAGAAGCAGGTGGAAGACACCCGCAAAACCGCCGAAGCCGCCTCCTGGTGGATCTTTGGTACGGCCCTAGTGTCTGCCATATGTGCCGCCGTTGGTGGTGGCCTGGCGGTTGTTGGCTAGTTAGATGGTGAGGGGTGAGGAGTGTTGGAGATGGTGAGATAGCGAGCAATCAATCCCACCGATCCCATCCCACCACCCTTCATCAACCTCACCTACCTCACCTACCCATCCACCCGTCCACCCATCCACCCAACTACTCTATGCAA
>CAZPYG010000122.1:0-15517 GCA_964590465.1 uncultured bacterium
ATGGCCAGAAAGAGTTCATGGGTCACTACATCCAAAGCGGCTGAAGCCTTAGGCGTTAGCGCCAAGTTCCTGAGGGCACAGCGTGACCAGCTATTCAAGAAAGGTACTCACTACCGGGTAGTCAACCCCGCCGCCTGGCGACCCGAGTACCGCTGGCACCTGAAGCGGTTAGAGTCCCTCATGGGGGTAGAGGCCGATCAGGACGATTCACCAGCAGCTCATAAACAGACTGAATCTGGTGGCCAGTAATCCAACGTTGATAGGTGCGTGTGTGCACCTCAACGCTGTGGCCCATCTGGCGGGCACTGAGTTCAACCGGCCAACCAAAGGTCATGGTCCGAATGGCCCAAGCATGGCGCAGGTCATAGGGCTGAAACGGTAGCAGCGGCGAAAGGTAACGGGTGACGCTGTGCCCCAGCGCCTGGTTAGACCTGTCCAGCTCCACTGGCGGCAACAGCACCTTACTAAGTTCCCAGTCAGTAGCCCATTCTGGATAGCATGGCCAAACCTCCCTGGCCCCGGTCTTAGTGGTCTCAAGCACCTGAATCCGTGGGAAGTTGACCAGGTCCAGATGAAATACCTCATGGTTCCGCAGGCCATAGGTGGCCATCATTCCATACACCCACTTCCAGGCCGGGTTGTGTACGTTATTTCTTACGTACACAATCGCCTTATCATCTGGCAGGTCTCGCGGGCTCACCTTGGTCGGTGAGTAGTTGCCCCTGAGAGCCTGGCCGTCAAACTTCAAGCCAACAAACTTGGCCAGGGCACCCGCCGCCGTCGCTGCTCTTACCCTGGTCCTGGTATTGGCTTTGGTGCCTAAGACCAGCGTTTCTAGAACTTCACTGGTGAGATGGGCGTCAGGTGGCAGTTTCTTTAGGGCTTTCCAGTAGTCACCGTTCCAGGTGTCGAGGGTTCCACCTTCAGCCAGGTACTTTTCCTTCAGAGCATCAATGGCAGAACCACAGGTCCAGGCATCGCCGCCGGTCGCCAATCCCCAGTCAGCCCAGTTGAATTCACGCGCCGCCAGTTGGGCCCCGAGCAACCGGGCTTGCTTCTCCGCCTGGCGCAGGCCCGCAGGGTTGGCCGGCAACTTCAATGAGATCCGCTGTTGGTGTGGGCCCACCTTAGATGAACCCGGCTTACTGGGTAGTGTTGCCCTCAGTCTTAAGCGGTCGCCGTGTTGCTCTACCGTGACACCGACCTTAGATGCCTTGAGGCGTCCATTCACCTGCCGTAACTTTCCGTTTAACTCGCTCACAGTGCTTGCCTAAAAAATGGCCTAAATTTTGAGGGGCATTCAGGGCTATTCAGGGTTATTCAGGGACAATCATGTTTTCGAAGCAATCCCTAAAAGCAAAGCCCCGTAGGCTTTTGAGCGCTACAGGGCTTGATGCTTGGTAGTGTCGAAAGTATACCCCCAGGGGAATTCGAATCCCCGTCGCCTCCGTGAAAGGGAGGTGTCCTAGGCCTCTAGACGATGGGGGCCAGTGCGTTTCGACATTCATCAGTATAGATAAGCGGTATACCGTTGTCAAACTACTTTCTCAAAAAAATTGGACTTTTTTCCCCGGGGGACAATCTCTGGATTTGGTCAACATCCTCTGACAGGGAAGGGGAAGCCCCACATAGCTGGCGGTGCATTTTAACGATGATGGCAGGCGGCACCTGGCGCGATCTCAGCCGATTCCGGATCAACCCCACCGTCAGAGGCACGTCAAACCACACCAGAGTAATGCAGTTAAATCCCAAAGCTCGGGCTGTGGTGATTACCTGGCGACGGTTACGACGGCGAGTATTGGTAGCGTCGTAGAGCACTCCGGTGAGCTGCCCCCCCTGAATCTGCTCAATGCCTCTTTGCCACTGGGTCAATACCTGCTGCCAGACCTGGCTCCAGTCTCCCTGAATCGCCTCGTCGCCGTAGAGGTCGGCTCGAATCTGGTCAGTGGAAACTAAGCAATAATCGGGATGTCGAGCCCAGTAAGCTTTAGCCCAGGTCGTTTTGCCGCTGCCAGGAATGCCCACCAGTACCACTAAAGGAATGGGGTGGTCGCCCGAACGTTGCGATCGCCCCATTGCCTTCATTGCCATTGCCAAAGTAGGCCATAGAAATTGGCCCTAGATAATCATCCCGTCGGGTATGACCGCATTTTTTAGCACCACGACGATGCCGCTACGAATATAGAAGCCCAGATCTTCCCGCTCGGCCTCCTGAATATTTTCCTTGTTCACAATCTGAACATTGCGGCCAATGCGGGCGTTCTTATCAATAATGGCCCGACGAATAATCGATCCTTCACCGACGCCCATGGGAATTTTGCCCCGGGTCAGGTGCTGGCTACTTTCGGACAGGGGCTCGTAGAAGTCAGCCCCAATTAATAAGGAATCTTGAATTACACAATCGGCATTAATTCGCTGACGCAGGCCAATCACCGAGTGGTGCACCCGGCAGTTTTTAAGAATGCAACCCTCGGCGATACTGGCTTCGGTAATGTGACAGTCCAGGAGTTTGCTGGGGGGCAGGTAGCGAGAGCGGGTGTAGATCGGGGCGTGCTCATCGTAGAAACTAAAGGGAGGTTGGGGCTGCATGGTCAGGCCCAAATTCGCATCGAAGAAAGCTTCAATGGTCCCGATGTCTTCCCAATAACCATCAAACAGGTAAGCCTGAACATTATAGTCCTTGGCCGAAGCTGGGATGATCTCTTTCCCAAAATCCGTTTGGTTAAGATTCTTACGAAGTAAATCGACTAAAACCTGCTTCTTAAATACATAAATGCCCATGGAAGCGATGAAGGGCTTTTCTTGAGCCTGGTCGGGGGTCAACCCCAGGGTCGTGGTATCGACCTTCATGGTTTCGAGGGCATCTCCCTTGGGCTTTTCGTAAAAGTCCACCACCCGACCACCGGCATCAATTTTCATCAAGCCGAAGCTCGAAGCCTGTTTGTAGCCAATGGGAATGACGGATAGGGTAATGTCAGCGCTGGTAGACCGATGCCGTTCAACAAACAGGCTATAGTCCATGCGGTAAAGATGATCCCCGGAGAGGATCAGGACATCCTCCACATCCCAGGCTTCCACCATCCAGAGGTACTTACGCACCGCATCGGCGGTTCCCTGAAACCAACTGGGGCTATCGGGGGTTTGCTGGGCCGCCAAAATTTCCACGAATCCCTCAGTAAACTGGGAAAACTGGTAGGTTCGGCCAATGTGGCGATTCAAAGACGCAGAATTAAACTGAGTCAGAATATAGATTTTATGGATTTCAGAATTAATGCAGTTACTGACAGGAATATCAATTAATCGATACTTCCCCGCCAGAGAAACGGCAGGCTTGGCCCGAAACTTTGTTAATGGGTAGAGGCGAGTGCCGGCACCACCCCCCAGAATTATTGCCAGTACTGACTTCACAAGATCCTCTCGAAAATCCCCAATAACAGGCTCGTTTTTTACATCTACAGTGTGGACCCGAAGGTACCCAATTACAAGGGGGATCAGACAATATTGTGATGGATTGTGACCTGTACTACGTGGTCGCCTGGATTTACATCAGTTTCTCCCGGCCAAGACATCAGAGCTTTTCTCCTGACTTCTGCTTTAATCCCGAGATCCTGCCTTCATTCCCTCCCCCTTGCCACATCAGTACAAATGCATTAGTATTGGTTCATGCGTACTTCTGGGTACAACTGTTCCCACTGTACTTTAGGCGAGACCTCCTATGACTACCACCACAGTTCCCAAAAGCCGACGTTCATCCAGTTCCAGTAAATCCCGCGCGGCTCAGCAGTCGAGTGGCACTTCCCCTGTACTAGCCCTGGATGCTGGCAACTACGACCTTAAGTTTTTCTCTGGCAATGGTCATCCCAAAGCGATCCGTTCGGTGCGTTACCAGTTGCCCCAGGGGCGCGATGCTGTCAGTTACTCCGATGCTTCTCCCTTAATTGAGCTTCCCGATGGCCGTCGCTACCACTTTGGGGCCCAGGCTTACAAGTATCGCCGTCAGCAGCAAACCGTCATTGAAAATAAGGTGGAGTTAGCCCGGCTGCATCTCTACGCCTGTATGGAACCCCTAGGGAATGGTTTGGCGGAATACCCCCTCGATTTGCACATCTCAACCCCAGATCCAATTCGCAACGGTGCCGAAATTGAGGAACAGCTTCTGGGTTCGCACGAATTTATCCGCAACGGGGTGGATTTTAAGGTCAACGTCCAGTCCGTTCAGGTCGAGCGGGAAGGGATGGGGGCCTATCATTATGCTAAGAGCCAGGGTTTAGTTCCCAGTAACGGCTACACCATCGTGATTGATATCGGGGGCGGTACCTGGCTGACCCGACTGGTAGATGGTGATGGTGAAGTGATCGACGAAAACATCATGGATCGGGGTGGCACCTACGAACTGGCCACGGCCATCAGCTTTGACCGAAGGCTAACTGACAATCTGGGTAGCAGTGCTGATCCCTGCATCGTAATGGACGGTTTCCGGGTAGAGCACTGTTATGCAGACACCGGTCTGGCCTGGAAAGATTGGCTGAATGAATACCTGGAACCCTGGTTCAAGGGTATTTTCCAGACCGTTAAGGCCCAGTACACCCCCTACATGCCTCGGGTAACCCGCTTTCTGGTTACCGGGGGCGGATCTCACCTGATTTCAGAACGGTTGCAGGGCCACGACCTGTTTGCCATCATGGGTGATCCTCAATTCGCCAATGTCCGTGGTTTATTTCTCAAGTCCAGCGATACCCAGCTATGCATGACAACAAAGTAAGACTCAGCCAGGACGTGTTGGAAAAGGCCGAGCATATTGCTTCAGAGTGGGGTTTGAAAAATGCTCGGGCTGCCGTTGAAGCCGTTTTTCGCAAATACTGCGACGACTATCTCTACGGGCGAGTTTCCCCTACCGCCCTGGCCCAGCCGATGGCAATGGCCTCCCAGGGGGGATATGGGTCGCCGTCATTGGTGCCCAGGAGTCAGGCTCCTGCTAACATCGCCAGTCAGGATAATGGCAGTTCACCTCCCTGTGAGGCTTTGGATGCCTTAGATCGCCTGCTAGCCCTTTAGCCATATCCGAGCACTTACGGCTTAAACGCTATGGCACAATAAACAATAGTTTTAGGACCAATCTGGCCCGATTTTGGGTCTGGGAGGCGGGGTTTGCCCTGTCGGCACCATCCATTGCCAAGATATCCAAGATCTTTGTCGGGCTAGAGCGGTCTAATCTATTTAAGAAAGCCGTAATAACTTAGAGACGCCAGTGAGTTCTACTGCCACCGCAACTTCGACCAAATCTGCCGCTCCCCGTCGGGCTGTTTTCCCATTTACCGCCGTCATCGGCCAGGACGACATGAAGCTCGCGCTGTTGCTCAACGTCATCGACCCTCGCATTGGCGGGGTGATGATTATGGGCGATCGCGGCACTGGTAAATCCACCACCATTCGTGCCCTAGCCGATTTGTTGCCAGAACTAGAAACCGTTGCGGACGATCCCTTCAACCGTTCTCCCCAGGATATGGACGTGATCGCCGAGCGGGGCACCGATGACTTGCCTGTGGCTTTGAAGAAGGTGCCCATGGTTGATTTGCCCCTGGGAGCCACTGAAGACCGGGTCTGCGGCACCATCGACATTGAAAAAGCCCTTTCTGAGGGGGTCAAAGCCTTTGAGCCAGGTCTGTTAGCGAAGGCTAATCGCGGCATTCTCTACGTCGATGAAGTTAACCTGCTGGATGATCACCTGGTAGATGTTTTGCTAGACTCTGCCGCTTCCGGCTGGAATACCGTTGAGCGGGAAGGTATCTCGATTCGACACCCGGCCCAGTTCGTGCTGGTGGGTTCCGGCAACCCTGAAGAAGGAGAGCTAAGACCGCAGCTACTGGATCGGTTTGGGATGCATGCCGAAATTCGTACTGTCAAGGATCCCGAGCTACGGGTACAAATTGTGGAGCAGCGGTCCGAGTTTGACCAGGACCCTGCTTCCTACCTGGAGAAGTACAAAACTCTTCAGGGCGAACTGCAGGAGAAGTTGGTCAAGGGCCAACAAATGTTGCCCTCGGTTAACCTTGCCCATGAAGATCGGGTGCGTATTTCCCAGGTCTGTTCTGAACTCGACGTAGACGGTCTGCGGGGCGACATTGTCACCAACCGTGCGGCAAAGGCCCTGGCAGCCTACGAAGGCCGCACTGAAGTCACCCTGGAAGATATCAAGCGGGTCATTGTGCTTTGCCTGCGCCATCGTCTACGGAAGGATCCGCTGGAAGGCATCGATTCTGGCTACAAAGTCGAAAAGGTCTTCTGTCAGGTGTTCGGCGTTGCCGAACCAGATCTGGAAGCTGCCAACGGTCGCCAGCCAGTGGGGGCCCGTTAGCAGTTTAGTTTTCAACCTGTAGGTTTATGGCATACCGAATCCTGGGACTTGACCCCGGTTTAGCGATTCTGGGATTCGGCGTTATCGAAGCGGCTGATGCCCAGGCTATGAATATGGCGGGCACAGCCGTTGTCGATTTTGGGGTGATTGAAACTCCAGCCAAGACTCCCGTTGGCGATCGGCTGTGCACGATTTACGATGACCTTCACTGCCTTCTGGATCAGGCCAAGCCTGATCTGGTGGTGATCGAAAAATTTTTCTTTTACCGCATGGGCAATACCATTTTGGTGGCCCAGGCTAGGGGGGTATTAATGCTGGTTTTAGCGCAGCATGGGCTTTCCTATCGGGAATTTACCCCGGCCCAGGTCAAGCAGGCCCTAACCGGCTACGGCAACGCTGACAAAGCGGATGTGCAGGAGGCCGTAGCCCGGGAACTAAACCTTGAACGTATCCCTCGCCCTGACGATGCCGCCGATGCCCTGGCTCTGGCTTTAACCGCCTGGTTCCAGCGTTGACCTGGGTGTGGGGTTGATCCCGGTTAGGGACTATCTTCAGTAAGAATCAGCGGCGGCAGGACGAATTCCGCAAACCTTAAGTGATAGGCTAAGGATTCATTTCGTTTGGGAATAACAGAGCCGTGGTTAACCCCAATGCAGAGATTAACCGCCTGAGGGAACTTATGCCCGCATCGGCTCGGATGAAGACCAAGCTGATGCTGAATGACCGACAGTTAGATGTCATTAGAGCTGAGTTTCCCGTTCCCTGGCGGCAGACCCACTCGGTCTCTATGAATTTGAATTTGTGGCAGCAACTCGAACTTCCCCAGCGGGATCTTCTGTTTCTAAGAACGGTGTGTTGGTTAACCCTGGCCAACTTGCTAAAGCCAAACTGGTATCAGGCCGTTGCTGGAGCTGGTGTGGTGGGCGGGGCGTTTGAGTTATCCCAGGGGGATGCCGTTGGACTACTCGCAGCGGCCGGGGTGACGACTCTGGCGGCCTGGCAGCTCTGGCGGGGGGTAAAGGGACCGGACATTGAAATTGCGGCTGACGATAAGGCGGTTCAGGTGGCTTTACGGCGAGGATATGACCAATCGGATGCGGCCCTCGCCCTGATCAGAGCCATTGAATCAGTGCCTCCTCTGGAAGGCCGCCGGGTATTGACGGTCAATGAACTCATGCGGTGTCAAAACCTGCGGACCCAAACCAATTTTGCTGTGTCTTCCGGATCCGAGAGCTACCTCCAGCAGTAACCCCGTAAGACCAAACGATATTCCCCGCCGATGGTCCTGGGCACGACCCAATCGCGTTAATGCAGTAACATTTTGACGACCTTCCTGATCTCAAGGCGCTCGAAAGAATGGTTCAAACCTTATCCCAGACTAAGGGTTGGCAAGGGTTAGCCCGGATCGCTTACCAGATGCGAGGCGATAACTGTACCCCGGTGGAAACGTTTACCCAGGCCCCGCTTAAAGTACAGAAACCTCTGTATCCGGAAGGGGGAGCGGTTTGCCATTCAACCCTGGTACATACAGCTGGGGGCATGGTTGGGGGAGACAGCCTGGATCTGAGCCTGGATTTGGCTTCCCACTGCTGTACTCTGGTGACCACGGCAGCGGCGAATAAAATCTATGGAAGTGCCCCTTACCAGGGGGCAGAAAGTCCTCCGGTAGCGTCCCAAGCCGTCAGGCTTGTCCTGGCCCCCCAGAGTTGCTTGGAGTGGTTTCCCCAGGAAACCATCGTCTTCAACCAGGCCCATTTTCGGCAGCAAGTGAGGGTAGACCTGGCCCCGGGGTCCATTTGGTGTGGGTGGGATATTGTCCGGTTTGGCCGCAGTGCCCGGGGAGAGCGGTTCTGCGGGGGGGAGTTCCACAATCACCTTGCTGTTTGGCAAAATCAGCGCCCTCTCTGGATTGATCACCAGAGACTGGTCGGGGGCAGTGCTCCCCTTGATACCCTTAACGGACTGGCTGGATACCCGGTGGTAGGGACCTTTGCGCTTTTGGGAAAGAGCCCCAAAAGCGATCAGCTCCCCCTTTTAAAAAATTTGTGGCCCAGTACAGGCCCTGGGAATGTGGGCATAACCCGGGTGCAAAACGGACTGCTTTGCCGTTATGCCGGACCTTCCAGCCAGGCGGCAAGACGTTGGTTTGTCTCGATTTGGCAGGAGTTAAGACCCTGGTACTCGGGGGTAACGGCCACCGTCCCCCGGGTGTGGGGGCGGTGATGGGAGCTCTGCCCTGGACCTCGTGGCTGGGTTGGCTGGTCATGGGGTTGTCGTGCTTCTGTTGGGCAGTCCCACCATTTTTCTGAAGGGACCGGATGCGACTCGCTTTGTGCTCACCCACGAAAATGAATACTTTCAGGTCAGCTGGCCGGGCAGTGTTAAGGCCCTGCTGGGTCCCCTTTCCCTGGCGCTACAGACAGGGTACGCCCATCTGCAGCGGCGCAAGCTGCTGGTGCAGGCGTTTCAGCCCCGAGCCTTGGAGGGCTATCTACCCGCGATGGAGGAGATATGCGATCGCTACCTCACCCGCTGGGCCGCCATGGGCCAACTCACCTGGTATCCGGCCTCACCTTCGACATCGCCTGTAAGCTGCTGGTGGGCCTGGATAACGCCTCCGAAACCAGCCTGGGCCACTGGTTTGAAACCTGGGATAAGGGGCTGTTCACCATTCCCCTGAACCTACCGTGGACTCGCTTTGGCAAGGCTTACCGCTGCCGTAGGTTACTGTTGAAGGAACTGGAGCGGCTGATTCGCGATCGCAGCGCCCAACCCGACCCCGGCAGCGATGCCCTGGGCCTGATGCTGCAGGCCAGGGACGAAGAGGGCAACCAGCTTTCCATTGAAGAACTGAAAGACCAGGTGCTGCTGCTGTTGTTTGCCGGTCACGAAACCCTCACCTCGGCCCTGGCCTCCTTTTGCCTGCTCATGGCCCAGCATCCCGCCGTGATGGACGAAGCCCGAAGGGAGCAGGACGCCCTTCAGGATCAGCCCCTGACCCTGGATACCCTGAAGCAAATGACCTACCTGGAGCAGGTGCTGAAGGAAGTACTGCGGATGATTGCCCCGGTGGGCGGGGGCTTTCGCACCGTGCTCAAACCTTGCGAATTTGAGGGGTACACCATTCCCCAGGGCTGGACGGTGCTCTATGAAATTAACCTGACCCATCAAGACAGCGACATTTTCACGGCACCGGATACCTTCGACCCCGACCGTTTCAGTGCCCACCGAGCCGAAGACAAAACCAAACCCTTCAGCCATGTCCCCTTTGGCGGCGGGGTCCGGGAATGTCTGGGCAAAGAGCTCGTCCGCCTGGAAATGAAGCTATTCGCCGCCAAACTGCTGCGCCAGTTCGCCTGGGAACTGCTACCCGATCAAGACCTGACCCTGATCACCGTTCCTACGCCCCATCCCAAAGATGAGCTAAAGGTTCAATTTTCGCCCCGGATTGACCCTGATTTCGGAGCAAGGTGAGACCGCTAAAATGTTGCTGCGCCTGCCCCTCCTGGGAGGAGCAGGGGTGGGCTAATCATGGCAATGGATATCTTGATCCCGAACTGACGTTGCTTTAAGGTGCTTTTGCCTTTATCTCTACTGATTAACAGATGACTCTCCCCTAACCCATCCCCTACCTTGCAGAAAAAGTCTTTAAGCTCCGTTGTCGGTCGTAGGGAATAGCAGGGATGGCCTTTTTTCTAGAAATTACTGAAAACACTCTGGCCAAGCTTCGACCCAAGCAGTCTGCAGAACTACGACCGGGGGAAATAGCCCCCCTGGCAAAGGGTCTGCGCCTTGAGATTCAGTCCTACGCCTACGCAGACGAAGGGGGAAGCTTTAACGGCCATATTAAATTCGCCATTGCCAACCCCGAAAACTGGATCGGCGACATCAACACCTGGTACGTCTACGAAGGTCATGCCAGGGTTCTGCAGGATGACCGGGTCGTTTATCCCCCCCCCCTGAGCGATGAACCGGATACCCAGTTCACCCTGCGCATCGTGCGAGACACCGTCTTTAAGCGAGAGCCCGTGCAGGCGGTTGAGTTATCCCCAGCGGAGCTTTACGAGGTCAAAGCAGGCACTACATTTCCGCTGCAGTCCTACGCCTTTGGCACTGATCAGCGGGACTTTAACGGCCACATCAAGTTTGCCCTGGAGAATCGGGAAATTCGAGGCTTCAATTCCTGGTACGTCTACGAAGGCCATGGTGAAGTGCTGGCCAATGGTCGCGTGGTTTACTCCCAGGTAGAGCACGAAGAACCCCAGTACGTGCGCATCATCCGCGATACGTTACTGAAGCGGCAGCCGGTCCAGTCCTCAGAACTGCCCCCAGAGGCCCGCGTCCCGGTGGAAGGGGGGACCGAATTGAGCATTCTGGCCTACGCCTATGCCGACGAGGACGGGGACTTCAACAACCATATCAAGTTCACCCTGGCCCGGCAGGAAGACTTTATCAACGGCTTCAATACCTGGTTCGTTTTTGAAAACGACGCCCAGGTCTACTACGATGACGAACTGGTCTATCCCCAAACCCCTGCGCCGCCCGCCTCTGGGGTCAATGGCGATCGCATCGGCATCAAGCTCCCCGGTTATCTCAGCACGTTCTATCTCAACGAACCGATTATTCCCGGGGGCAAGTTTACCTGGGCCGAGGCCACCAAAAACGGCAGCCGCATTCCGGCCACTAAGGAAATTGTGGAAAACATTCTGGTCCTGGCGGAACTGCTGGAACGCCCCCGCCAGCAGATTGGTCGCCCCTTCAGTGTTACCTCCTGGTATCGGCCCCCGGAAATTAACCGCATGGTGGGCGGTGCCACCTACAGCCGCCACCTTTACGGCCAGGCGGTGGACTTTTATGTGGAAGGGATTCCCGCCCGCACTGTTGCCAATCAAATTTCCTGGTGGCCCGGTGGTCTGGGGGCATACGCAGGCTGGGTGCATTTGGATACTGGACCCAGGCGACGGTGGTATCGATAAGCGTCGGCTAAAATTGGCCTCAATCTCCCAGCGATGCCGAGAGCATGTCTCTTTCTGCCGACCAGCGGTTGGCGCGTGCTGGAGCCGATTCAGCCCAGGGTTACTCCCAGCACCACCCATTCAATGCGCTGGCGGCGGCGATTCGGCGGCCAGATAGCCGATCTAGCCTGGTGAGATGAAAACTCAACCAATTGCTAACTATCAGACTTCTCTGGCCTGGATCTGCTTTAGCTGGTCAGCCACCCTGCCCCTGAATGGATGCAGCTAATTGCCCACCTTCCTTTGATAATTGTTTTAGATCATTTCATTTTCCTTCTGGACTCACTAGGATAAATTCAAGGCCCCCATCAGGCCCCCCATCAGGCCTTACCGATGGTTTTTCATAAAAATTGGTTTAAACCTTGTTCCAGTCCAGCAGTGGAGTTTTGCCCTGGGGAAAGCTACAGTTTTCGAGCTGGACTTGGTATATTATTGCTCCTCAATCAGAACATGGGCTCCTGAGTCAGGTCATAGTCTGTCCTAAATTTTGTCTTGCAGTCCTTTGTTTTTGCAGAGATCAAGGTGCTCCATGAATTGTTACCTCAAAATTTCCGTGTTTTGTCGGTATCTTTTTACTAGATTCACGACAGGTTCGTGGCGGTAAATTCTGAGGTTACAGAACATAACAAGGTGCTAGTCTTTTGAGAATCCTTATGCGTTTCGAGCTGAGATAGAATTTATACCGCCGGTGTGGAAATTAAGCTTCATGAGACGTTTCAGCAGAGTCCTTGCACCTATTCCCCTCAAACGGGTGCTGGTGACGGTATTTCTGCTGCAAATGCTGGGGGCTCTGGCAATTCTGGGGTTTTTAACATTTTTCTTGGGCAACTGGCAGATTGCCCTGGTGGGGCTAACCCTGATTGCGGCTTCCATGGTAACGGGTCTGGCCGTGGTGCATCGGATCTTTCAGCCCATTTACCAGCTTACTGCTGCCGCTCGGGCCATGGCCCTGGGGAACTGGCAAACCCCCCTCCCTACAGATCGGTTTGACGAGTTGGGGGAACTGGCCACCGCATTCAACAACATGGCTGCCCAGTTGAGGACCTCCTTTGCGGATCTGGAAAGTTTGAACCAGGCCCTCAAGCACAGCGAATATCGCTGGCGTCAGTTCTTAGATGTCATTCCCCTGGGCATTACCGTGTACGACCGTCGGGGCAAAATGGTGTTTGCCAGCGAAGAGGCCCGTCGTTTGCTGGAACTGGAAGATTTGCCTTCCATACCCAATACCGGCATCGAAGATACTTTTGTGGCCTATCGAGCCAATTCCCAGGAGCGTTATCCCCTGGCTACTTTACCCATCTCCCTCGCTTTGCATGGCCAACAAGGTTGGGCCGACGATATCGAACTGCATCAGATCGATCGGATTGTTCCCATTGAAATAGCAACGACGCCAATTTTTGATGGCCATGGTCAGGTGGAGTACGCGATTGCGGCCTTTCAGGACATCACCACCCGCAAGCAAGCCCAGCAGGTCCTGGCCGAACATACCGAAATTCTGGAGCAAACGGTCGCCGAACGTACCGCCGCTCTATTGCAGGCTCAGCGGACCCAGAGCATCATTTTAGAGGCCATTCCCGATCTACTCATTCGCTGTTCGGGGGATGGCATTTGCCTCGACATTATGAGTTCGGGCAACCTTGAGCTACTAGCTGACCTTGATCTGCAAATCGGTCATCACATCTCTTCAGTGATGCCTGAAACCATGGCCAGGGAGCGCATGCACTATATTCGGCGTACCCTCGAAACCGGCCAGCCCCAGCTTTACGAATACCAGTTTGAAACGCCCCAGGGCACTCACCATGAAGAAGCCCGCATGGTAATTAGCGGGGAAAACGAGGTGCTGATCATCGTCCGGGACATCACGGAACGGAAGCGCACTGAAGCCGCTTTGGCGGAACAGCGACAGTTCCTGCAAAGCGTTATCGATAACATTCCGAGTCTGATTACCGTTAAAGATCGCGACGAGCGCATCCAGATTGCTAACCAGGCCAGCGCTGCCCTCTATGGCACAACTCCAGAGGCCATGGTGGGTAAGTCAGAATCTGAAATGAATCCCAATCTTTCCCAAGCCGAGACGGACCATTACCGAGATATTAACCAGCAGGTGATGAGTACCCGCACTCCCTACCAGTCGGAGCAGGCCATTATTGATAAGAATGGGGTGAACCGCTGGTACAAAATCATCATCAGCCCCTTTCTAAACGGCGACAGCGCCGTGACCGGCGTGTTGGGGAACTGGATCGATATTACCGACCGTAAAGCCATCGAAACGGCTCTGCAGGAGGCTAACGAAAAGCTAGAGCGGTTGGCCACCCTAGACGGTTTAACCCAGGTGCCAAACCGCCGCTGTTTCGATCAGTACCTGAATCAAGAGTGGCAGCGCATGGTGCGGGAACAGCAACCCCTATCCCTGATTTTGTTCGATGTGGATTTTTTCAAACCCTACAACGATCACTTTGGCCACCAACAGGGCGATGAAGCCCTAATTGCCATTGCCCAGGCCGCTAGCCGTGCCGTCAAACGATCCGCCGACCTAATTGCCCGTTATGGTGGGGAAGAGTTTGGTATTGTACTGCCGAATACCCGCCGCACTGGGGCTGAAATTGTAGCTAAGACCGTTCAAGCAGAAGTGGCCACCCTGCAGTTGGAGCATCCTCAATCCTCGGTGGCTGAGCACCTGACCGTTAGCATGGGCATTGCCAGTGTAGTGCCCACCCAAGAGCAATCCCCGGAAGATCTGATTGCCGCTGCCGATGCCGCTTTGTACCAGGCTAAGCGACGGGGGCGCAACCGTTACTGGATTCGCCTTCTTTAAGCAGACTGGGCAAAATTCGTTGAGATATCGCTATCCCGAGTCTCCTGGCTGTCATGCCCGCGAAGACAGGAACCCAGAGTAGCCAATGATCCCAAGTGGCTTCCTGTTTTCAAGGGAAGTTCAAACTCCCAGAGTGGTTTGACTGAGTTCTAACAGCGGCAAAATCAGTTGCGCCTCTTCGGGGGTGAGGTGCTGCTTAATCACCTGTTGTAGCGTGCTGTAGGTGATCTGGCAGTTACGCTGGGCCCCAAACGCCTTCATGATGGTTTGAAACCACATCAACATTTTGTCCTTAAAGGATTCCATGTCATCCACCAGCAGGGCCGTGGCTGCATAGCGCAGCACCCGCACCGTGTCCCGTTGCCACTTTGCCGTCAGGTCCTGGTTATTCACAATAAAAATATCGGAATGATAGGTTTTGAGTTCCTTCATCAGTTGGTTAATGATTTCGGTTTCAGCTTTGTGGAGCTTTTGGTAGACGCGAAACCGAAGGGGAGCCGTGGTTAGATAGCTCTGCAAAAATTGCAGTTCCTGATCCGTGGCATATCGTCCATCGGTTTTGCTAATGAGTTCTTGAAGGTTGGTCAGCATGGTGGCATATCTCCTAATGGTCGCCTGCTAGGTCTCAAGCAACCTTAGAATTCCCAATAATGAAGAAATGTAAACAAAATAGTGAGCAGATAATATTCTGTTTGTCTTACTTTTCTATAGATTCCTTGCTAGGCATAGACACGGACAGGGGTTTATGGCCATCCCTGGGGGTAATATTCAGGGGGGACGCATAGGGCTCAAAGTCTCTGAAATTAGAGGTTTCTCCTATTGTGAGAGCCGGTTTTAGGCGGCAGGAAACTCGGCGCGAATCCGACACAAAGTGGGTTTTTAAGCCGGAGTTACCGTCTGTCTTTCATGGACATCAGCTACCAGGTTAGGATCCGGCTTGGCGGCTGCAACAAAACTTAAATCCTCTGCTATCTCTAGACTTGAAGACTCGTAGTAATCTGTTGGGGATGGAACTTAACCTTACCCAAGCTCAGTTCTGAAGCTCATTAGAGCCTTTTGCTCGGCTTTTAAGAGGGCTTGGTTAACGGCCATAAATATATACTTTTCAAGAGGGGACTATTCATGGTTCAACGTGGTTCTACAGTTCGGATTCTCCGTAAAGAGTCTTACTGGTATCGGGACGTCGGTACCGTCGCCACCATCGACCAGAGCGGAATTAAGTATCCTGCCGTGGTGCGTTTTGACAAAGTGAACTATTCTGGCATCAACACTAACAACTTTGCCCTGTCAGAGTTGGAAGAAGTTGCAGCCCCTAAGGCTAAAAAGTAGTTT
>CAZPYG010000123.1:0-3779 GCA_964590465.1 uncultured bacterium
GTGGGAGGCAATACAAAGGTCTATGGAGCGGCCCTGCTGCGGATGCGCCCGGAAGATTTTGGGCCGGTAGAGCATTTTGCGGGCACCTCTCCTGCCTGGCCCCTGGCCTACAAGGACCTGGCCCCCTATTACGACCGGGCCGAGGAAATTTACTGGGTCCATGGCCAGTCGGGCTCTGACCCCATCGACCCTCCCCGGCAGGGCCAGTTCCCCTTTCCGCCCCTGCCCCATGAGCCCCATATTCAGGGGGTAAAAGACCGCCTCTGGCAGCAGGGGTTGCGACCCTTTGCCCTGCCCATGGGAATCAACCGCTGGTCAGATCGCCCCCGGCAAAGTCCTTGTATTCGCTGCAATACCTGTGATGGGTTCCCCTGCCTGGTGGATGCCAAGGCCGATGCCCAGGTGTGCTGCGTTGACCCGGCCCTGACCCATGAGAACGTTTCCCTGATTACGGAGGCGACGGTGCAGCGGTTGGTGCCTGACGCCACCGGGCAGTTGATTCAGCGGGTGGAGGCCGAGGTCAGCGGACTCCCCCATAGTTTTACGGCGGATGTGGTCGTGGTGGCCTGCGGCGCGACCAACTCTGCGGCGCTGCTGCTACAGTCGACCGGCGAGCACCATCCCCAGGGATTGGCCAATTGCTCGGATCAGGTGGGGCGCAACCTGACGAAACACAACGCCACCAAACTATATGCCATTGACCAGCGGGCCAATCCTACGGTTTTTCAAAAAACCCTGGCCATGAATGATTTTTACTGGGGTTCTGAGGCCCAGGCCCTGCCCCTGGGCCATGCCCACCTGATGGGTAAACACCACTGGTCGATGATGCAGCCAGATTTTCCGGCTCTGCCCCGGCCTCTGTTGCAGTGGTTGGCCCATTTTTCGGTGGATTGGTGGCTCCAGAGCGAAGACTTGCCAGACCCCCAGAATAGAGTGCGGGTCGACCCCCAGGGCAATATTCAGCTTGACTATCGGCCCAATAATTTGGAGGCCCACGGGCGGTTGTGCGATCGCATCAGCACCGTGCTCAAAAAAGCCGGATTTCGGTTTGTCCTGCGGTCCCCCGTGCCCCTTCAGGTGATGAACCACCAGGCGGGCACCTGCCGCTTTGGCCCTGACCCGGCCACCAGCGTGCTCGACCTGAACTGCCGTACCCATGATGTCGAAAACCTGTATGTGGTGGATTCCAGCTTTTTCCCCTCTAACCCGGCGGTGAATCCGACCCTGACCATTGCCGCCAATGCCCTGAGGGTGGCGGATCATTTGCAAGGGAGATGGGGCCATGGGGGTTGAAGATGATGGTATTCAGGGATTAGGTTTTGGGTATCAGGTACCTGGTACCCAAAACCCAAAACCTACCCATTGCCAGACGGCACAGCCCGGGTCAATTTCTTACAACGAAAAGTGACGGTAACAATCAATTCCTATGGATATCAACAACCAGGCCCGGGAAGCCGCTGCATCTGAACGGCAGCACGACAAAATTCGAGAATCGGCCATGGATGCTCGGGGTAAGGCCGAGGTTCGTCAAAACATCAAAACCGACGATTCCCTATCGGAAGCATCCCGGGAAGCGGCTACTTCCCAAAGACAAAGTGAGGAAGCTCTGAAAGAAAAAATGCAGCGGCGGGCAGATCAAGGGTAATAACGGCCTACCTACCTGCCGGTCTTGTTTTTGTTGCATTGGAGTCGCCCCACCCATGACCTATAGACATATTTTGCTTGCCCTTGACCGCACTCAAAAGGCCGACCAGGTTTTAAAACAGGGGATTTCCCTGGCGGAAAAATACAACGCCTGTTTGACCCTGGTTCACAGCATCAGCGACGGCAGCGTGATGGCGGCGGCAAGTTCCGTTGCGCCAGTGGGGACAGGGCTGCCCTGGCCGGGGGCATCCATTTCTCCCCTGGAGGCAGACCCGGCCCAGGAAGTGGCCTTTAGTCAGAACCTTGACCATCAGGTGCAGTCTGCTAAGGACTGGTTACGGCAGTATGTGCAGAAAGCCTACGATGCTGGCTGCGAGGAAGCGGTACCCATCGTACGCCTAGGAGACCCCGGCGACACCATCTGCGATCTGGCCGATGAACTGGAGGTGGATTTGATTATTGTGGGTCGAAAAGATCGGAGCGGTTTAGAAGAATTGCTGCTGGGCAGTGTCAGCAGTACGGTTGTTCACCATGCCCCCTGCGCTGTTTTGGTCGTCCAAACCGAGTAGGATTTGCCGGGTTTGGTTTGCTCGCGAACCTGAATCCCAGTCAAACCTCTTTGCCCTGGGTCTTTTGATCGAGGGCATTGACTTCTTGCAGGGTTGTTTCTGGGTCGTCTTGTTCAGCCCGCTGAATGTAGTTCACCTTGAGGGATTCCAACAGGTCTGACAGCAACATCCGGAGTTCTCGGGATTGGGAGGGAGACTGTAACTCTTGCCCCAGGCTGTGGCGAAAATCGCGGCTCAGCTGGTTGAGTAACACTCGCCCTTCCTGGTCGGTGTAAGAATTAACCAGGGCATCGCAGCTCGCCTGGGCTAGATAGTCGGCAATGGTGTTGAGGGCTTCCCGGGGCAACGAATCTAAGCCCGGAAAATTTTGTAGCCCGTCGTACAGGTCACTTTCCAGCAGGGCCTGGGCCAAACTGTGGCGTAACAGGAGTTCCAGATCGGGCTTGATGCCGGGCATAACCCGAAACACTACCAGCTGCAGGAGTCGGTCCACGATTTGGTCGAGTTTCTCAAGGTCATCCTGCCCCTGGGGCACGCCATTGCGGGACTGCCAGGGCACCTGCCAGGTGCCCTCCTGCACCGCAGCCTGGGTTTGGTTGACCAGCCGCACCATGGCAAATTTAGACACCCGATCCGACAGGTAAGCCGCCGGTTCGTGGGTAATTTGGCCCATTAATAAATTTTCCCCATCGCAAAGCCCGGTTCGGTGGAGTCGAACCCCCGCCGGCAATAGCCTCAACCAGCGCCAAAAGGGCAACAGCAGGGGCAGCTCGTACCATCGGCGAGCCAGGGCAGCCCCCCAGCTGAGGTCATTGCGTTGACGACTCAGGATCAACGTACGGATCAGCCATTCACAGCCAAAGAAAGCGATAAAGACTAGATCAATGCGCCAAAACTCGTCTACAAACTGCCCGGTGGGCAGGGTTTCCCGAAAATAATTTCGCCGCAGCAGAGGCTCAATTTCCTGGTGCAAAAAGTGGTCAACCTGGGGCCACCCCCCTTGCTCCAGGGCGGCCGGTTGCCAGAGCTGCTTGAGCCCCAGTTCCGCCGAGGGGGTCCCTGTAAATTGGCGAATGCGGCGCTTGAGCCGGGCAAAGTCTATCACCTGGCCCGAGGCTAAAAACGGATTTTCAGCAATCAGGGTGGTGCTTTGCTGCCTCAGGTTGGTCAGAGTGACGGCCGTGGACTCACCGGTTAATCCGAATTGGGAAATCTGCGATCGCAGCTTCCCAATTTCAGCCAAATACCGTTGGGTAACTGGATGGGGTTCGATGGCTTTAACCGGGTCATACCGTTTGACCAGGGCCGGCCCATAATGCAGATAAACCTGCCGGAGGGGAATGTAGGTCAGATTGAAAAATACCAGCACCAGGTTCAGCACAATGACCAGGGTTACTCCCCTGACCCAACGAGCAGCCCATTGATGCTGGGGGCTAGGGGCGGCAGGTTGGGCAGCCGCTGCCCCAGTGCCAAGACCGTGCTGGCGCAGATCAGGATTTGTCGGGGTTGGTGATTCAATGGCCATGACTGAAAAATGAAATCAACCTTGTCCAAGTCCAGAAGTGA